>JBEKKG010000525.1:0-8044 GCA_050010835.1 Planctomycetota bacterium | reverse complement strand
TCAGTAAATGCGTGGCCCAGAGCGTACCGCGGGCGTCCCGCCCGCCTTCGTCCTCGCGCCCTGCCGGCCTGCCACGGGCGGGCGGGACGCCCGCGGTACATTTGCTGACATGCACCCACACGATCCCGATTTCCAAACAGCCGGAAATCGGGTCATGTCCCCGGAGTTGCCGTGGACGCTTCGTTGCCGTACCATCGGTTCTCATGAGCGAGCGGGGCACGCAGGCGAAGAAAGAGAACATGGGGGATTCCGGGGACACGATCCCGATTTCCAAACAGCCGGAAATCGGGTCATGTCCCCGGAATCCGCCGCCGTCATTGGCAGGCGCCAAAGTCCACGTGCTCACCTTCGGCTGCCAGATGAACAAATACGATTCGGGGATGGTGGCCGGGTTGCTGCATTCCTGCGGGGCCGCGTTGGTCCAGGACGTGGACGAGGCGGACCTGGTCGTCATCAACACGTGCTCGGTGCGCGCGCACGCCGAGGAGCGGGTCTACAATCACCTGCACTTGCTCAGACGGCGCAAGCAGGGCGAGCCAGGATTTCTGCTGGCCGTGATTGGCTGCATGGCCCAGAAGGAGGGCGCGCGTCTCGCGGCGCGCTGCCCGTGGGTGGACGTGATCGCCGGCACAAGGATGCTCGATGAAATACCGGCTTTGCTCCAGCGCGTGCGGGAAGGCGCGCGCACCCCGCTGCTTGCCATTGACCGGAAGCCGAGCATGGATTTCGGCGAGACCCAGGCACGCCGGGAAAGCAGGTTCCTGGCGTATCTGGCCGTCTCGCGCGGCTGCAACAAACGCTGCACCTACTGCGTGGTGCCGTATACGCGCGGCGCGGAAGTAAGCCGCCCGCTGGACCAGATCGTGGCCGAGGCGCGGCGGCTGGCGGCTGACGGCGTAGTCGAGATCACGCTGCTGGGCCAAACGATAGACTCCTACGGGCACGACCTCAAGGACGGCACGACGCTCTGGAAATTGTTGCGGGCACTCCATCCCATCGCGGGCCTCCAGCGCATCCGTTTCGTCACGAGCCATCCCAAGGAATGCCGCCCCGAACTGTTCGCCACGATGGCCGAACTGCGCGACAAGGTGATGCCCTTCATCCACATGCCGCCGCAAAGTGGCAGCGACCGACATCATCGTGGGCTTCTCCGGCGAGACCGGGGAGGATTTTGCGCAGTCGCTGGCGCTGTTAAAGGCAGTCCGCTTTCAGCACAGTTTTGTCTTCAAGTATTCGGTGCGCGAGGGCACACCCGCACAGAAGCTGCCGGACGACGTGCCAGAGGAGGTCAAGAAGGAACGCCACGCCCAGTTGGCAGCGGCGCAGGCGGCGATATCGCTGGAGCAGAACCGCGCCCGCATGGGCCAGATTGAGGAAGTGCTGGCCGAAGGGCCGAGCAAGAACAATCCGCAGCGGCTCACCGGCCGCACACGCACAAGCCGGTTAATCCATTTCCCCGGCAGCGCCGATCTCGCGGGCCGGATCGTGAACGTGCAGGTAACGGGCGCGACGGCGCTGAGCCTGATGGGAAAGCTGGTGGGGCGGTAGGACAGGCTTTCCAGCCTGTCCGGACAGCCTGGAAAGGCTGTCCTACCTCCACCTGTCCTTCACAGTTTCTTCAGCAGTTCCGCCACTTCCGCCTTCAGCTCCATCACCTCGTGCTGGGTGACCTTGACAAACGGGTCTTCACGCGCGGGCACGTGGACGGTGATGTAGTCCGGTATGATCCGCACGCCGCGGAAGTCGTCCTTTTCCTTGGAGAGCAAGGTGTCGGCAGCCACTTTTTCGTGCGCCGCGACCAGTTCGTGGAGCAGTTGCTTCACATTGCGTCCGGGGAACTCCTGGCACAGCAGCGCGCGCTCGTGTTCATAGCGCGGGTCGGAGACGTATTCCGGCTCCAGCACGCGGTTGGCGTCGCGGCCTTGTTGGAGACAGAACTTGACACTGAAGAGCAGGCCCTTGAGCGCATAGAGGCGGATGTAGAACGTGTACGCTTCGATGCCGCTCCGCCGGGCGCGCTCTTCCAGGAAGTTCTTGCCCAGGCCGGGGATGTCCTTGTCGGTATAGACTCTGGGTCCGCTCTCGCCGGCCGGCGGCTTGACGCCTTGCAGCATGGCGCGCGCATGGATCATCAGGTCCACGACCTCAGGCCGGAGTATCTCGTAGATGCAACGAGTACGGCGGGCCTTGTTACGGACCGCGTATTTGCGCTCATTGCGGCGCACGCTGTAGATGCTTTCGCTCAACACCCAGCCGGGGAGGATTTCGTTGTACGCCGGCGAAACGCCGGGGATGCGCTCGGCGGGCACATTGACCAGGCTGAACGGCATCTCGAGGCGTTGCGGCAGGGTGGTCACGCCCGAAGCAAGGATGGTGTACGGGGCCTTGGAGTAATCCGCGGGGAACTTTACGTTCACTCCCAGGCCAAAGAACAGTCCTTCGCCCGGCCAGATTTCCTGGTCGGCGGCCTTGCCAGTGTGCTCGGCGCCCACATTCGCGCCGTAAGCGACGGTGCCTTTGCCCGCGGGCCAGTAGGCCGAGATGAGCAGGCCCTCATGATGGAAACCCACGAACGGCCCGACCAGCGAGTAACTGCACTCGCCCGCCGTCACCCCGGAATTGGGGCCCAGGAGCGAGCGCCGCAGTTGCCCCTGATTATCCACAAAACTGTGCTCGCAGCACACGGACTGCTCGACGGTAGCGTGGGTCTCCAGGCGGCAGCCCCACTGCACGAGGGAGTCCCTGACACAGGCGCCGGTGCCGATCCAGACGGATTCCTCGGGGGTGCTGAGCACCGTCACGTTCTCCAGGCTGCCCGCGGCATCAATCTGTGCCCCGGGGCCGATGTAGGCATTGACGATGCGCGGCGTATTCAGCACTGCGGCGCCGGCCTCGATCACACCGAAGTTGGCGGTGGCGGCCTGGGTGTATTCGGCCACCAGCCGCTCATAAGCAGCCAGCGGCCTGGTGGCGTGGCGGTGCGCGGCAACCTGCGCCGCTACCTCCACGGTGATCTCGGCGTAGAGGGCAGTCTCGCGGCCGGGCATTTCCAGCCCCAGGGAAATCCGCTGGCCATTGCCGAAGGACGTTTCCCCAAGACACACGATCCGCCCGCAGCCCAGGATGACCGCGCGCGGGCCAATATGGCAGTTGGCGACCAGGCTGGTGTTGGCCACGTAGGCGTCGTCACCGACGCTGACATTATGCAAGTGGCAGTTGTAGACTCCGGAGCCCACGCTGAGACCACGGCCCAGCGCCACCTTGTGGCGGAAGGACCCCAGCAGTATCTCGCCGGTGAAGTAGCAGCCTGCGATCTTGCGCGGGTTGAAATCAGGCGGCACTCGGACCTTGGCCCAGTCTTCGGCGGCATTGTGCTGGTCCTGCAAACCGGCGATTTCGTCCGGCTGGAGCGCCCGCAGTCCGCGCGCCTGGGCCGTCTCCGCACGCGCCGCAGCCAGGCCTTTGAGGAATTCGCTCTCGCGGATTGCCTGGCGCACCGCCTCAGCAGGCACAATTTTCCCATCGCCATCATGTGTCATAGCGGTTACCTTTGGAACCAGTAGCCAGGACTGTGGAACCTCATGCTCCCCCCCACTTCAATACCGCGAGTGCGCATCCTACCCAGATGCCCGTTCCACCGCAACGGTAGGACAGGCTTTCCAGCCTGTCCGGGTGCGGGACAGTTTCGGCGCGTCCCCTGTCCCCTTGCGGGAGAGGGCCGACGTGAGCGAAGCGAACGCGGGGTGAGGGGTGTCGTGCCCCTCCCCCTACCCCCTCCCGCGAGGGGAGGGGGGGAAAACAGCCCGCCGAAAGTGTCCCGCACCCAGCCGGTCCGGACAGGCTAGAAAGCCTGTCCTACACAAGAGCGCGTTCGTACGCCTCGTGCGTCAGGCGGGCGGTTTGCTCCCAGGTAAAAAGCTTGGCCCGCTCCAAACCAAGCCTGACCAGTTCATCACGGGCGCCGTTGTCACCCCGCAACAATTCCTCGATGGCCTCACGCAAGGCCTGGAGCGGTTTTGTGGCGTCGAAAGGAACTACTCGCGCGGCGTTGCCGCACACCTCGCGCAAGGCGGCATCGCTGCTGATCACGACCGGGCAGCCGCAGGCCATCGCCTCGAGTACCGGCATCCCGAAACCTTCCACCAACGAGGGCATGACGAAAAGATCGGCGAGGCTGTAGAGCGCGGGCAGGGCGCGCTGCGCCATGTAGCCCGTGAAAAGAACGTAATCGTGGGCCTTCAGTTCCCGGATCAGTTTCTCCAGCCCCTGCATCCCCCACCCCATCCTGCCCGCCAGGACCAGCTTGTGCGGCAGTTTGCGGTTCATCTTCGCCGCAAAAAAGGCCTGGATCAACATGGGGATGTTCTTCTTCGGCTCAAGATTGCCGACAAACAGAACATACTTCGCCGGCAGGTTGAGCGCCAAGCGGGCCTCTTCACGCCCCGCGTCGCTGAGCACCTTGAGCGCGCCGGGAACCTGGAACTCCCCGCTCACCCCCCAAGGGACCACGTCAATGCGGCTGGGGTCCGCCTTCTTGACGTTGCGCAGCAGTTCCTCCTTGGTCGCCGCCGTCGGCACAAGGATGCGCCGCGCGGCCCCGGCGCTCCGCGGAATCATGTACTTCTGCACGCGCGCGCTGCCGGGCGTGCAGAAGAGGGGGTGCGTGAGCGCGATCACGTCGTGAATGGTGACCACCGCGGGTTTGGACACGAGCGGCGGAAGGGCGTAGGCCGGCCCGTGCAGGACGTCGCAATTGTCGGCGTAAGTGCGGCTTTGCAGCCGCATGTTCCGCCAGAGCGTGCGGACCGTGCGCCAGCGGCCGGGGAACCAAGTGCGCTTGACCGTCAAGCCCTGGTCGCCGGCCGGCGCGGGCGGCCCCTGGAAATCCCGCGGCACGTACAGAATCAGTTCGTCCTGGGGATAGTGCCTCCGCAGCGCCTCGACCAGGCGCGCCAGCGCGTGCTGAATGCCGCCGTAATTAGCGAAGAGGTGCAGGCCGTCAATGCCAACGCGCATGGACTGGGAGTGTCGGGGTTTTCGGCGGCGGTTTCAAGTGGCGCTTTGGAGTGCGGCGGCTTGCCGCCGCTTTCAAAGCGTTGACAAGTCACCGCACTCTAAAGCGGGGGTGCATCACCGGACTTGTGCCACGGATATGCCGCCGCAACGCGACGGCTTATCCGTGCTCCCGGCGGCCTGCACGGATGAGGCCGCGCTAAACAGCCAGCGCGGCCACATCCGTGGCACAAGTCCGGTTATGCACTTCCAAAGCGGCGGCAAGCCGCCGCACTCCAAAGAAATGTGGTACAATGCACGCATGGCCTCGTTCTGGTCGAATCGCAACTTACCCGGCACGCGCGATGCCGTGTTGGTGCACGGGCTGACGATGCTGGCTGGCTGCATCAGCATCGTGCTGGTCATTATCCTGCGCCCAAATGACGAAGCCTTCTGCGCGGCGTTGGGCGTGGCTTTCTCCGCCACCGGTGTTCTGCTGGTTTGGTCGCTCACACTGGCTGTGCGGGCGTGGCGGCGCGGCGAACACAACGGCTGGTGCTGGGCTGTCATGGTCCTGGGCGGACCGGAGACGCTTCTCCTCAGCGTTATTGCGTACCCGATCAGGTTTGTGTTCCTGCACGCCGCCCCCCTCCAATGGGCTTATGAGACAGGCATCATTGTGTTCCTGCCCGTGGGCGCGATTGCCCACGTGGTCGCTGTGGCAGTAACTTGGTGGCGTTTGCGCCGCGCGGCCAAGCGGGACGCCGGCGCTGGTCTCCAGCCACGAAGCCACTGGAAGCGCGGCTTAGTCTGGTTCTGCGCCGCCGCCAAGAAGTGGCTTGACGAGCACAAGCAGGACTGCAGCGGCGAGAAAAATTCCAAAATTCTTGAGCGCCTAAGTCATTCTGCCCTCTGTGGTTAGCATCCATATTGGCATCACCATACATTTTTTCTTTGGTTTTGACTTGACAGCCTTGTGGCACTGTGATACTCTTATTGAAGGTACGGCGTGCCAATGGGGATTGGCTGTGCATGAGAGAGCGGGAAGCGGGGAAGTTCCGAGCCGCGCGCGTGAGCAAGCGGCCACGGGGAACGCGCAGTGGGAAAAACAAGCCGTGTTTCTAAACACAGAGGACACAGAGGAAAGCAGAGTGGATTGTATGAAACGACTTACATTGGTTTCCAATGTTCTTCCTCTGCGTTCCTCTGTACTGCCAACCATTCATTTCTTTGCACGGCGCAAAGATTCTTCAAGCTGCTTCAGTCAAGGAAGGCTGTCCTTCGCTCTCCCCGTTTCCCCGTGTCTCCCTTTCTCCGCGTCTCCGCGTCTCCGCGTGAGGCAGGCCTATTGGTTGAGGGTGATCAATCGGGCTACAAGACGTTCCAATCATGTGACAAAACGTTTCAATCATGTGACAAAACGTTTCAATCATGCGACAAGAGAGGATCAATCATGCGACAAAACGTTTCAAAAGTTGACTGCCTTCCGTGCTGGCGTGTCTCTCATAACATCTTTTCAATAGAGCACTTGCCGCATTCTGAGATGTTCAATGCCCAGGAAAAGCGGTACGTGCGCCTCAAAAATTGCGCTGCCGGCAAATGTAGCGCAGGCTTCCAGCCTGCTGTATCGCCGACTTCCAGTCGGCAGGGCTTGCATTGCTGTGAGCGTCCACAGAGCCAAGGGACCTTCGGCGGGCTGGAAGCCCGCGACACAGTCCCGACAGGTCGGGAGAAGTCTGCGCTACTCAGCAAATGTACCGCGGGCGTCCCGCCCGCTCGTGGCAGGCTGGCAGAGCGCAGGGACGAGGGCGGGCGGGACGCCCGCGGTACGCTCTGGGCCACGCATTTACTGACATGCACCCGCATCCAGCCCGTTACCTCCTTGTCACTTGACGTTGTGCGGCGTTCTGTTAGCTTGATGAGTGCCTTGCGCAACAATGGGAGCTAGGGAGATGATCGCAGAAAAACGCCGGCGCAGACTTCTTCAGGCGCTCAAACAGCAAGAAGTTCTGCCCGTAGCCAGTGCCAGCAAACTGTTGCAGGTCAGCCGGATGACCGTCCGCCGGGACTTGGACATGCTTGCGGCGGAAGGCCTTCTACGCAAGGTCCGCGGCGGCGCGGCGCCCATCAGGTTGCGCCCTGCGGACCTGGAGTCGGCGCGCCCGTTCACCGAGCGCATTCCGGTGAACACGCCCGCCAAGGAACTGATCGCGCGCCACGTGGTGAAGCTGCTGGGAGACGCGCATAAGCTGGCGCTGGATGCCAGTTCCACAGTTTTTTGCCTCGCGGCCGTGCTCAAGCCCGCTGCGGGAGGCCATGGCCCCTTCGTCGTCACCAACAGTGTGCCGTTGTTCCAGGAACTGCTGCGGCGCCAGGCCGGCTTTCGCGTGGCCCTGACCGGTGGCGAACCGCACCCACGCTCGGGCTCTTTGGTGGGTCCCCTGGCCATTCGCAGCCTGGAGGGCTTGCACTTTGATTACGCCGTGATCTCCGTGGCCGGCCTGATGGAGGAAACGGGCCTGCTGTACGACTCCGCCGCCGAGGACGCGGCGGTGAAGCTGGCGCTTTTGGCGCGGGCCGACAAGGCCATCCTGGCCGTGGACAAGACGAAGGTGAACTTCCTCGCGCCCCACCCGCTAGGGGATCTGAGCGCTTTCGACTGGCTGGTTACGGAGGAGGGGGTTCGGGAGGTCAGGAAGAAGGAAAAGACAAAACAGCAGAAGTAGTCTTCCTTTTCCCTCTCCCCCGCGGGGAGAGGGCCGACGTGAGCGAAGCGAACGCGGGGTGAGGGGGCGAGGACGTGCGTGGCGTGGCCCCCTCACCCGGCGCTAAAGCGCCACCCTCTCCCCACAGGGGAGAGGGTAAACGGAAACCGAGGAGGGAACATGAACGCCAAGACCGTCAAGGAACTGAAAACCGTCACCAAGAATGTGCGCCAGGCCGCGCAAACAGCGCTCGATCAGGGAGGCGGGCTGTTTCGCCTGGCGCCCTGCTGGGTGCCGCGCTCGTTTCTCCAGCCGGGCAAGCGTTTGAAACTCAAACCCGAAGACTT
>JBEKKG010000524.1:0-5763 GCA_050010835.1 Planctomycetota bacterium | reverse complement strand
CGCCAGCTTCGAATCCGGCGCCACCGCCAGGTTCACCGCGTTGCGGATCGCCCCGTCGCGGAAGAACTCCACGAACTGCCTGGCGATGTCCTCGGCCACGCGTTCCTGCGCTTCCGTGGTGCTGGCACCCAGGTGCGGGGTCAGCACGGCGTTGTCCAGGGAGCGCAGTTTGGAGTCGGCGGCCAGCGGTTCCTTCTCGAAGACGTCCAGGGCCGCGCCGGCGATGAGGCCTGACTTCAGCGCTTCGCAGAGCGCCTCCTCGCTGACGATCCCCCCGCGCGCCGCGTTCACGAGGCGCGCCGTCTTCTTCATCAGTTTCAGCTTTTCCAGGCCGAGCAGGTTGCGGGTCTCCGGCGTCAGCGGCGTGTGGATGCTGATGAAGTCGCTTTCGCGCAACAGCGTGTCCAGGCCGCACTTCCGGACGCCCAGTTCCTCCGCCTTCTTGTCCGTCACGTAAGGGTCGTAAACGAGGATGTCCATATCGAGCGCCTTGCCGACCCGGATCACGATCGCGCCGACCTTGCCCATGCCGATGACACCCAGCGCCTTACCGGTCAACTCGACGCCGGTCAGCCCCTTCTTGTTCCACTTGCCGGCCTTCATCTCCTTGTCGGCCCTGGCGACGTGGCGGGCCGCCGCGAAGAGCAGTGCGAGCGCGTGCTCGGCCGCGGAAGTGATGTTGCCCAGGGGCGTGTTCTGGACCACGATGCCCGCTTCCGTCGCTGCGGGCAGGTCAATGTTGTCCACACCCACGCCCGCGCGGCCAATGACCTGGAGCTTCTTTCCCGCGGCGATGATCTTGCGCGTGACCGTGGTGGCCGAGCGCACGATCAGGCCATCGTAATCACCGATGATCTCGCAGAGCTGGGCTTCGGACAACCCCGGCCGCGTATCGGCAGCCAGCCCGCCCTCCTTGAGGATCGCCGCGCCGCGCTCACTGAGCGGGTCGGCAATCAAGACTTTTGTGCCCGGCTTGACTGTGCGAACTGACGTTCCTGAACTCACCTTTACTCCTCCATGCTTGACACTGCGGATTCCTGATACTACAACGACTTCTTACCACAGAGGACACAGAGCGCACAAGGGAGATTCTTACTGTTTTGTTATGTTCTCTGAGTCCTCTGTGGCAAGAAGTCGTTGTAGGGTCAAGGAGCACTGAAACATGCTGGCTGCCGTCATGGAGGACCTCAACAAACTCACGCTCAAGGAAGTGCCAACGCCGGACATTGACGACGACAGCGCCCTGCTGCGGGTGCGGGCCGTCGCCATTTGCGGTTCGGACGTGCGCATCCTGCACCACGGCAACCCGCGCGTCCAACCGCCGGCGATCATCGGCCACGAGATTGCGGGCGTCGTCGTCAAAGCCGGCAAGCACGTCACCCGCGTCAAGGAAGGCGTCCGCGTCGCCATCGGGGCCGACGTGCCCTGCGGCCAATGCCGCTGGTGCCGCAACGGGCTGGGCAACAACTGCGCCATCAATTACGCGGTCGGATACCAGATTCCCGGCGGGTTTGCGGAATACATGAAACTGCCGCGGCTGCTCCTCGAAGAAGGCCCCGTCACCGCCATGTCGGAAAACTTGAGCTTTGGGCATGGGGCGCTGGCCGAGCCGCTGGCCTGCGCGATCAACGGCTTGGAGCTGTGCCGTTTGTCGCTGGGCCAGACAGTCGTGATCATGGGCCTGGGACCTATCGGCTGCATGATGATTGACCTGGCGCGCGTCATGGGCGCGGGGAAAGTCATCGCCACGCAACGCAGCGCGGCACGCATGGAACTGGCGCGGCAGTACAACGCCGATGCCTACATCGCTTCCGAACAGGAAGACGTGGTCCAGCGCTGCCTGGACCTCACCCACGGCGCGGGACCGGATGTCGTGCTGACCACCTGCGGGTCGGTCGAGGCGCATGAGCAGGCCATCCGGATGGTGGGGCACCGCGGCTGCGTCAACCTTTTCGGCGGCCTGCAAAAGGATGCGCGGCCTATGGCCGTGCTTTCCAACACGATCCATTACAAGGAGTGCTGCGTCACAGGTTCCCACGGCAGCACACCGCGGCAGCACGAACTGGCCGTAAGCCTGTTGGAACGCGGCGCCGTCCGTGTCGCCCCGCTCATCACCCACCGTTTTCCGCTGGAGAAGATTCATGCCGCCTTCGAGGCGATGGAATCCCGGCAGGGAATGAAGGTGCTGGTGGAACCTTAGCCAAACTCGAAACTCGAAATCCGAAATCCGAAGGAAACAGATAAGAAAGAAAAGGGAAAATGCGCGGTCGAAAGCCTCATTCCGATTTGATGGTCTTGCGGAGTGCTTGTGCCTTCTCCGCCCGCAAAGACTTCGAGCGTTAGCGGTGCAGCGCGACAGAGCCACAACCAAAGCTGCCTGGTGCGTGGTGCCTGACAGGTGACATGGAACAACACGCACGCAGACACATTTGCTGTTTCTCTTCTTTTTCTTTTAGTTCGAGTTTCGAGTTTCTGGTTTCGGGTTTCGAATTTGTTCTTACCGTCTTTTTCCATACCACAGCTCCAGTCCTTCGCGCCGCTGGAGCGCGCCGCGGCCGTGGAACAGCACACTCCACACGGGCCGCAGCATCTCCCGCACAGTGTAGGTATGAATCTTCCGGCTGGATGTGACCACGGCCGGTTTCACAATCACGAACTTGCCGAGGCGCTTCAGCGCCTGGGAGAAGTGTACTTCCTCGCTGGCGTAGTATTGTTCATCGAAACCGCCGGCCTTCTCAAACGCCTCGCGCCGCACAAACACGAAACACCCCGCCGCCCATTTCATCAGCCTGAAGTAAAAGAGCGTGAACAACACAAAGAACAGCCGCATCCCCGCCGGCAACACGCCGTCCATCGCGATCCGCGCCCCGCCGCCGACGGCGCCGGCTTCCAGGGCTTGCAGGGCCGCGCGCAGCGCCGCCTCAGGCACCACGGTGTCCGCATCCAGGAATATGAAGACGTCCCCCGTGGCCGCGCGCGCGCCGGCGTTGCGCACGGCGGCGATCTGCCGGCAGGACACGTCCACCACCCGGACGCCGCGCTGCCGCGCCAGTTCCGCTGTCCCGTCAGTGGAAGCATCGTTGACCACGATGACTTCGTAAGCCATCTGCACCGCGCTCGCGGCCGCCTGCACCGAATCCAGTGTCCGCACCAGCAGAGCTTCTTCGTTATATGCGGGGATGATGAACGAGACTTTCACCTGCTTTTCCTATCTACGTTCATCTGCGGTTCCATATTATTCCGCCGGCTCAATGGTCGCGCTCATGCTGCCGGCGGACCTGGCCAGCCGCGGGTCGGGGCCAAAGGCATGGATCTGGTCGCGCTTCAATTCGGCGCGCTCGAAGGTGGTCGTCTCGACGATGGTCACGCCCGTGCTGTCCACCTCCTTGGCGTGCTGGTAGGCGCGTTCAGGGTCTTTGCCAAACAACTGCACCAGCATAACGATCACGTACTCGTAAGTATGGTCATCGTCATTGTGCAGGATGACGTGGTACAGCGGCGCCTTCTTGGCTATCGGGTCTGCCGGCCGGGGCAGGGTCAACGTGCTCGTATCCCCGGAGTGTGGAGCGTTCTCCCATTCTGGCATTTTCTTCCTCCTCACTGCAAGCATACCCCCAACGGCGCGCTTTGCCAAGGGTGATATTGTAGCGCAGACTTCCAGTCTGCTGTATCGCGGGCTTCCAGCCCGCAGACCGTCTTTTGCTTCCCGCGCCGTCCCGAACTATCCACGTACTGCCGACTGGAAGTCGGCGATACAGCAGGCTAGAAGCCTGCGCTACGCTTTGCCAAGGGAGTGTTTCACTTCAGTTAGCCTGCGATGGAGTCACGGGCGCCCTCGCCCGTGGGATGGCGGGCGAGGCGCCCGCCGCTCCTAACTGAAATGAAACACTCCCCTTTGCCAAGGGAGTGTTTAGTTGCAGTTAGGTGCCCTGAGAGGTGCCTTCTGTCCAAGAAGGGTCTGCGCCGGGCGGACAGCTAACTGAAACTAAACAGTCCCCTTTGCCAAGCAGCAGCAAATCAGAACTGGAATCCGACGCCGGTTCTCGTATTGTACTGCCCTCTGTTGCCGGCCTTCCACCGGCGACCAGAAACCAGAAACTCAAAACCGGAAACCTGGCCATGCCGCAATACCTGAGCACCGATGAAATCCGCAGCCGTTGGACGGCCTTCTTTGTCCGCGCCGGGCACAAGCACGTCGGCTCCGACTCGCTGGTCCCGCAGAACGATCCCAGCGTGCTCTTCACCGGGGCGGGCATGAACCAGTTCAAGGACCATTTCCTGGGCCGCGCCAAACTCGAACACCCCCGGCAGCGCGCCGTGACCGTCCAGAAATGCCTGCGCACCGCCGACATTGACAACGTGGGCCGCACGCCGAACCACCACACGTTCTTCGAGATGCTGGGCAATTTCTCTTTCGGCGACTACTTTAAGAAAGAAGCCGTCCAGTGGGCCTGGGAGTTCTGCACGGACCCGGTGCACGGACTGGGCCTGGAGAAAGACCGCCTCAGCGTCACTATTTTTGGCGGCGATCCCAAGCTGGGCGTTGAGAAGGACACTGAGGCCGAGGAATGGTGGCGCAAGTTTGCGCCGGAGCTGCGGAACGCGGACGGTTCGTGGCGCCTTTACTGCTATGGCGAGCACGACAATTTCTGGCCGGCTGACGCGCCCTCGCTGGGGCCCAACGGCCCCTGCGGCCCGTGCAGCGAAATCTACTACGACACCAAACCCGAACAGGGTGCGCCTGAGCGTGTGGCCGAGAGCAAAGACCCGGTGCGCTACGTGGAAATCTGGAACCTGGTCTTCACGCAGTTCAACCGTTGTGGCGCAGGCGTCCCGCCTGCTTCTGGCAGCGCCGGCGTCCCGCCGGCCTCCGTGGGCGTGGGCAAACTCGAACCCCTCTCGCAGAAAAACATTGACACCGGCGCTGGGTTGGAACGGATTGCCCGCGTCATGCAGGGCAAGTCCAACAACTACGAGATTGATCTGCTCTTCCCCATCGTCCAAACCGTGGCCGGGATCGCACACAAGGAATACGGCAAAGACAGCGACGACGCTCGGCGCATGAGGCGCATCACGGACCACGTGCGCGCGGCGGTCTTCTGCATCGCGGACGGTGTCGCTCCCAAGAACGAGGGCCGCAATTACGTCGTCCGCCGCCTGATGCGGCGCGCCATCCTCGACGGCCAGGACCTGGGCATCCAGGAGCCGTTCCTGGGCGAAGTGGCCAAGGCGGTCATCAAGCAGATGAGCGCCGGCTACCCCGAACTCGCCCCGCGCACCCAGACGCTCGTCCGCTTGATCGAGGAAGAAGAAGCGGCGTTTGACCGGACGCTCGTGCAAGGGCGCCAGCAATTCGACCAGATCGCTGCCGCTATGAAGGGGCAGAAGCGGACCACCATCGCCGGCGCCGCGGCATTTAGACTTTGGGACACGTTCGGCTTCCCCATTGAGCTTACGCTTGAATTGGCGCAGGCGCAGGGACTGCAAGTCAACATGGCCGAGTTCCAGGTGGAAATGGATGAAGCAGTCAAGCGCAGCCACGCCGGCTCGGCCATGACCAAGGAGATTTTCGGCTCAGGCCCCGTGGCCGAACTGAAGCAGAAGTTCGCGGGCCAGAGCACCGTCTTCCGCGGCTATGACCAGCTCCGCCTTGAAGGCGCGCAGGTGCTCGCCCTGATCCAGAACGAGAAGCTGACGGACCACGCCGGGCCAGGCGAGGCCCTGGTCCTCCTTGACGCCACCCCTTTCTACGCGGAGAGCGGC
>JBEKKG010000523.1:0-5773 GCA_050010835.1 Planctomycetota bacterium | reverse complement strand
GTGAATGGTGGTGCCAGTGCCGCGGTCCTTCTGGAAAATGGTGCCGTTGCCGTTGATCATGAAGGAATCGCGGCCCGTGCTGTCATAGGCCGCGGGCGAAGCACACATCCCATACCCCAGGGTCATCTGTGTCTTGCCTGCCGGTACATAGAACCGCTGACCACCTGTGGCCGCCGGGCCCTGTTGGGTCAGCACGGTGAAGACGTAGCCTGCCTTCGGTGTGGCTGTCCCAGGCTGCCCTTCGGCCAACGCAAAGGACTTGTCAACCAGCGCCAAGTCGCCACTACCGGCCTGGGTCTCCAGCAAACTGTAGTTGCCGGAAAGGGTTTGCGCGTACTCCAACACGCCATTCTTGTCGTAGTCAGTGCGGTGATAGATCTCTTCGGCCTCCGCGAAAGCCTTGCACGAGGCCGCAGCAGCCGTAGCATTGGCTGCCATGCGGGAACGCAGCAAGCTAGGGATAGCGATTGCTGCAATGATGGCGATGATCGCAACCACAATCATCAGTTCGATCAACGTAAAGCCCTTGTGTTTCATCTTCCACTCCTTTCTCGGGCCTGACCAGCATTGCAGTTGGCCGGCCGCACCCCACATCAGAACCAGATCCACCTGTAGCCTCCATGACTAACAAGGTTCGGTTCCACTCATCAACGATGTTCTCATAGCAAACAAGTCTCCAACCGATCAGTGAAAACTAACTTTATTATAATGGGTGTGTACGTAACTACTTGAGCGTCATGGTCACCCCCTGAGCAGGGAACCATCCAGCACCACTGGCCAACATTTGTCACCTCTAACCGACAGTTTTCGTCTGAAGACATTTGGAATTTATATCTCATAATTGTTACTCTGTTGGTGACCAAGCTGTGTCTGGGTTATACCAAGTCTCATGGGGAAGGGTCGCGCCCCTGTCCTTCTGAAGGACAGTGCCGTTCGTGCCCAGGATGTAGGACATACGTCCGGTAAGATCGTATCCACACGGCGTACTGCTTATGGCATAACCCAAGTCCATGGCCGTCCTTGTGAAGTAACTGCGTGTTCCCCCTCCAGCAGCGGGCCCCTGACTGGTCAGTATTGTGAATGCATACCCGTTCTTCCCATCTGTACTGATTGGCTGGCCTTCTGCAGACGCAAACGCCTTGTCAACCAGACCTAAGTCGTTACTACCGGCAACGGTCTCCAGCAGGCTGTAGTTGCCTGACATGGCTGTCGCGTACTCCAATACGCCATTCTTATCATAGTCCGTGCGGTGGTAAATCTCCTCGGCCTCTGCGATCGTCTTACAAGACGTTATAGCCGACGTCTCGTTGGCGGCTTGGCGTGCGCGCAGCATGCTGGGAACCCCCATGATAACAATGACGGAGATGATGGCTACGACTATCATCAGTTCAATCAAGGTAAAGCCGCTGTAAGTCTTCATCTGGTATCCCCCTTTCCCAACCGAAAGTCAAACCGGCATCGCCATGCACGCAAATCAGTGTCCAGATTGTCACCAAATTTTGCGGCGTTGTCAAGTGCGATTCCGTCAAGTACTTGTATTCTATAAACCTGTAATTACACGGCTCGCCAGAGGCAACAAAAAACGTCAGTTTCACCCCAGAACCGACAGAAATAGTCAATTCACCTTGTTGCAGAGCCAGTCTATTACCTGTATGCTTGGAAGCATGTGGGTGTCAGGCACGGCAGGAGTGCGGAAGGAACCATCTAATTCCTGGCCGGCCATTTTGATCACGATTGCGCCACTGCTGCTGCTGGTCAACTGCTGGGACGCCACGTTCCTGCCCTATGACGATGCCGAGCACATCTTCTCCAAGCTCAGACGCCTGGGGTTCGGTAGTCTATTCCTCCTACCTGAACATTACACCTACTTTCCGCTCACGATCCTCAGCTACAGGCTCGACAGGGTGCTCTTCGTGCCGTGGATGGACGACCTGCTGGGCACGTGGGCTCCCGGCGTGCGCCTGATGACTTGTGTTTATCACGCGGGCGCGGCACTGTGCGTGTGGCAGATCGTCCGGCTACTGGGCCTGAGCAGGGGGAAAGCGCTCTTCGTAGCCTTCGTGTTCGCCGTGCATCCGACAGCCTGCGAAACCGTGTGTTGGGCTTCCGAGCGCAAAAACGCTCTGGCGGGCATGTTCGGTTTCGCCTCGCTCTGGGTGTTTCTGCGCTTCGAGGGGTGCAAGCTGCAAGCCCCTCTCTCAGTTCTCTTCTACCTGTTGGCCCTCCTGAGCAAGCCCAGCGTCTTGGGTCTGCTGCCCGTGCTGCTTCTGGCCGAGTTGTGCGGGGGAGTGCGCGGCCTGGCCCAGGGCGAGGCCCCGCCGTGGCGCGTGCCGCGCTATTGGGCGGGGGCCTGCTGGCGTTTCCTGCCGTTTCTGTTGCTTAGCGGCGGCGCAGTGATCATGAACCTGCACGGCCATGCTGAGACCCTGGTGCCACCTCCGGGAGGCACGGTCTTCACCGCAATGCTGACTGATGCCGAGGTGCTCAGCCGGTATCTGTACAACATCTTCGTGCCGGTGGAATTGAGCTTCTCGTATTTCGTTGCACCTATCACCTCGGTATTTGAGCCGCGCTTCCTGGGATACGCCACGCTGTTGGCGTCGCTGTTTGCTGCCTCCGTCTGGCTGGCGCCCAATCGGCGCTTGGCGCTGTTCGGCTGGCTGTGGTTCCTGCTGGCTTTGTTGCCCAATCTGAATTTCATCGCCATTCCTTCTCTGATGCAGGACCGTTACATCTACCTCAGCCTGCCTGGCATTCTGACTGTGGCGGCCGAGTGTGTCGGCGGCCTTATTCAGCGGGCCCGCCTGGATTGCCGCCTGGCCGCGGCCGCAGGCATTCCTTTCTTCATCGCCTTGGCCGCACTGGGCATCATGCGGGGCGGACTCTTCGGCAACATGTATCTGCTCTTCAATGACGCTGCGCAGAAGCAGCCTCTTGCGGCTGACGCACACCATGGACTGGCCTATGCCTACGCCCAAGTCTGTGAGGGAGACAAGATCCAGGGGCGCTGGGCGGAGATGGACGAGGCCAGGCACAACCTGGGCCGCGAGTTCCAGTGTATTGTTGATCGCTGCCCCGACGGCACACGACAGTTTTTCTACCTCGATGCAGCCTTCCAAGCGGGCAAGTACTCATTGGTCCTGAACCAGCCTGCGGAGGCGGAGCGCTATTTGCGCCTGGTTCTGAACCCGCCCCCCTGGTTCCCCGCGCCGAACAAACTTGTTGTCCAGGTGCTTGCCCTCCTCAGCACGCTGAAACTCCAGGCCGGGCAAGCAGACGAAGCGTATGCCTTGGCCGGACAAGCCCTGGCTCTTCAGGCTGCTTCGGGCGAGGCCCTGCTGGCCCGCGCTGCCGCCGCGCTGGCTCTCGCCACCACTCGCGATGAGCGGCGCAATCAGGAACTGCGCCGCGAGGCCGAGAACGACCTGGCGCTTGTGCCGCAGAGTTCCCCCAAATACGGTGAGGCCCAAGAGGCGCTCAAGGCTTTCAGAAACGAAGCGAACAGGCCAACTCCACAGGAGCCAAGTGCCCAACACCGTCCCTAGTGGCGCTGGGCCGGTTTATGCCTATGCTATTTCCGGCGACACTGTATGCTGTGCTGCAGTTCTCTTGGGCCATGGACCGATACCTGTATGCTTGGAAGTGTGGGGGTGTTAGGCAGGGGAGGAACGCGCCAGGTCTCCCCGGACTTTTGGGCAGGCCTATTGATCGCAACGGCCCCGCTGCTGCTGCTGCTCAACTGCTGGAAGGCCCCGTTCCTGCCCTATGACGATGCCTGGCATGTCTTCACGGGCCTCGGGCCGCTTGATTTGGGCGGCCTCTTTCTGCTGCCGCAAGCAACCGTCTATCTGCCGGTCACCTTTTTGAGTTACCGGCTCGATTGCTTCCTTTTCCACTGGATGCACGGCCTGCTGGGCACCTGGGCTCCCGGCGTGCGCCTGATGACCTGCGTCTATCACGCAGGTGCGGCGCTGTTTGCGTGGCAGATCGTCCGGCTCCTGGGTCTGAGCAGAGGGAAAGCGCTCTTCGTAGCCCTGGTCTTCGCCGTGCACCCGACAGCCTGCGAAACCGTGTGCTGGGCGTCCGAGCGCAAGAATGCTCTGGCGGCCTTGTTCGGCTTCGCCGCGCTCTGGGCCTTCCTGCGTTTCGAGGGGCGCAAGCCCCAAATGCCCCTGGCAGTCCTCTTTTACCTGCTGGCCCTTCTGGGCAAGCCCAGCGCCCTGGGTCTGCTGCCGGTGTTGCTGCTGGCCGATCTCTGCGGCGGAGCCCGCGGCCTGGTGGGCGGTGCGCCGCAGCCCTGGCGTTCGCCACGCCACTGGGCCGGTCTGTGCTGGCGCTTCCTGCCGTTTCTTCTGCTCAGCAGCGGCGCGGTGGTCATCAACCTGTGCGGCCAAGTCCGGTATATGGTGCCGCCACCTGGAGGCACGCCTTGCACCGCACTGCTGACTGATGCCGAGGTGCTCAGCCGGTACCTTTACAGCATCTTCGCGCCGGTGGAACTGAGCTTCTCGTACTTCGTCGCGCCAATCACCTCGCCGTTCGAGCTGCGCTTCCTGGGATACGCCACGCTATTGGCGTCGTTGTTTGCTGCTTCCGTCTGGCTGGCGCCCAACCGGCGCCTGGCGCTGTTCGGCTGGCTATGGTTCCTGCTGGCTCTGTCCCCCAATCTGAATTTTATCGCCATTCCCTATGTGATGCAGGACCGTTACATCTACCTCGGCCTGCCCGGCATTCTGATTGTGGCGGCCCAGAGCGCCGGCGGCCTTATTCAGCGGGCCCGCCTGGATTGCCGCCTGGCCGTGGCGGCAGGCGTTCCTTTCGTCAGCGCCTTGGCCGCCTTGGCGGTTATGCGGAGCGGACTCTTCGCCAACATGTATCTGCTGTTCGACGATGCCGCGCAGAAGCAGCCTCTGGCGGCCGAGGCACACCATGGACTGGTCTTTGCCTACGCCGAGATCCATGAGATGGCCAAGAAGCAAGGACACTGGGCGGAGATGCAGGAGGCGGAGCAGCATTGCGGCCTGGAGTTGCAGTACATGATTGACCGCTGCCCCGACGCCACGCGGCAGTTGTGCTACCTCGACGTGGCGTTCGAGGCGGGCAAATACGCTCTGAGCCTGAACCAGCCCGCGGAGGCGGAACGCTATTTGCGCCTGGTTCTGAACCCGCCCCCCTGGTTTTCCGCGCCGAAGAAACTTGTTCTCCAGGTGCTCACCCTCCTCAGCACGATGAAGCTCCAGGCCGGGCAAGCAGAGGAAGCCTACGCCCTGGCAGGCCAAGCCGTGGCCTGCAGCCCCACCGCGGGGGAGGCCCTGCTGGCCCAAGCTGCCGCCGCGCTGGCTCTGGCCGCCACCTCCGACGGCCCGCGCAATCAGGAACTGCGCCGCGAGGCCGAGAACGCCCTGGCGCTTGTGCCGCAGAGGTCCCCCAAATACGGCGAGGCCCAAGAGGCGCTCAAGGCTTTCAGAGCCGCAGCGAACAGGCCCACTCTGCAGCAGCCAAAGGTCCCACACCGCCCCGAGTGACGCTGTCCGGTTTATGCCATTTGATATTTCCGGCGACACTGTATGCTGTGATTCATCCTTGTTGGGGCATGGACCGAGTTGTCCGCGGCCAATCCGCGGGCGCACAGGTGAGGAGGAAGAATCGGTATGAAGCATCCTGTGGCGCTGGCCATCCTGGCGCTGAGCTGCAGCTTGTTGCTGGCCATTGGTTGCGGCCAGGGGCAGGGCCAGCCAAAAACCGCGGGACCAGCGTCGCCGGCCAAGAAGAC
>JBEKKG010000522.1:0-5778 GCA_050010835.1 Planctomycetota bacterium | reverse complement strand
TCTCGTGGGGCACGCATTTCTCTTAGCAAGGCTGACAGGCCGAGAATTCGGTTCTCATCGACCCCTGACACTGCCGCCAGCAGGGGGGCATTTTCGGGGCCGATCGTCCGCGCGCATTTCATCGCCAGAAAGAGGAAGTTCCTTCTATCCGCCTCACTCTTGATGAGCGTCGCGATGTCCGCCGGCAGGCACACGTCTTCGGCCGCAGGTGGCGACACGAGCTTCTCTCTCGTTTCCTGTGCTTCGGGATCCCCGGCGTCAAGCCGCAGCGAAACGTTCCACGATCTTTCCCCGCGCTTCCTGTCACGCGCAAAATTGCGAAGCTGCCAGTTGAGCACTGCTGAAAGGTAGGATTCAAAGGGCTTGCCCTGGTCGTTGAACCGATCCAGCAGCCGGATCAGGCGGGGATGGACGAAGACATAAAACTCGCCGCAGGCATCCTCGTCCCAGCCCATCTTCCGCTTCGGAAACTGGTACACCCTGGGGGCGAGCGCGTTGACTATGTCGTGCAGGCCTTCCCGGGTTTTCTGGTACAGAAGCACCTGACACCCGTTCGACGGTGTTCTACGCTTTGCACTTTATTAGGAAGAGAACCGGTAACGGTTGCGACTCTTTGCAGTCTCTTTCAACGCCGTTCTACGCTTTTACGCTACATGGCCGCTACACGGGAACGCTTCCAGTTTCCGAACCAGTTCCCCCAGATTGTCATGCTTAGCATTGCAAACACGCACCTATCATCAGAATGCTTCCGGACGCGCGTGGCAGGCTGTAGGCGTAATCTTCCAGGGCTTGCCTCATCCTATTCTTTCCCTTGCACGCGTCCGACAGTCTGTGGCACGATCATTTTGAGAGGCTCAAGATGAAAGTAACCTTTAGCGACCCCGGCCAGTACTGGAAGCCTGACGTCAAGCCTGAACAGTATGAATCCCTCTCGGAAGAACTGATTCCACGCTCGGAATTGGTTGTGTATGCGAAGACAAGTGCAATTGACCCAAAGTGTCTTGACTGGTGGTCACCGTGGGATAAAGAGACGTCAAGGCTATTTGTGGTAGTCCTTGATATGTGCGGGATGGACCCTCCTGTGACAGACTACGATGTATTAATCATCAAGAAGGAGGATGGAGTTGACGTTATCAAGGCCGTAGACGACATAGGCGTCACCTTCAATGCGGAGGTGTACTTCAGCGCCGGTCTTGATATGTCAGATGGGTCCAGTTCCTACATGGATGCAGTCACAAAAATCGAGTTTGTAAAGAGGCTGACCGCTACAGATTGGAACTATTACATGGACCTCATGCACCGAAGTGACAAGGCTTTGAAGCTATACCATTCCTATGCGGAAAGGGAGAAGGAAGATCGGGCCGAGGAAAAGAGAGAGCTTCGACCGAAATGGATTTGGCCGCTCCTTTGTCTTGGCGGTGCGGCAATTCTGTTTTTCTATTTCAACATGGATTATTGGTATTTAAAAGCCCTGGCGTTTCTTCTCCTCTTGCCGATGGTCAACGCCGTGATAAAATATGTCAGATACCTAACACACAAGATATAGACAGCCGCAACAGTACGTCATTAGATCGGTACTTCTACTGTTGTTTGTCCTGCGTGCGTGATCCGTACCGGAGAGCGTGGCCCACGTGAGCTGCACGCATACAAGACATTATTTCCTCGGCCTGGTCCTCGCGCCCAATGATCGCATACGCCAGAGCAATCCAAGGCGCGTACTTCCGTGCCATGCGGAATGATGCCGCGCGGACAGGATAGACACCGAACGGAACTAACCGCCCCCTGGTCGGTTTCATCTGGCCCGCCCCGGGGGAAGGTTGAACCCGGACACGGGCGAAAAACCTCGGCTACTTACAGTACCGGTGGATCTGTTGAAGTGCCGGGGGTACCCTCGACGGCAGAAACAGAGACGCAACGTTGCCCGTTGCCCGGTCCGGCGTCTCCTGCGGGCAAGGGTGTTCAATTCTTGGAAGCACCGCGTTCAGCCCTTTCGTAAGAGACAATTCTTTCGATGAAGCCCCAGCCCATCTCACGCAATGACTCGTGAGTACGTATGTACTCTTCAAGCTCTTTTGTGAAAGCCGCAAAGGCTTTTAGCAGCCGCTTCGAGTCACCGCCAAGGTCCGGAAGGTTCGGCTTCAAAAGGGTTAGTTTCTTTTTGCTCATGGGGTCCTCCGGTGCCGCGTACACGGCACGCCGTAGTTATTCATGTATTCCGCGATGGCATCGCGGGCGATGGTGATCAATCTGCCGGTCCGCGTGACGGTCAGTTGTCCACGGAGCCAGAACTTTTGCAGGGAGTTATAAGGAATCCCGAAGTGCGCAGCTAACTGTGTCGCCTTGCAGGGATCCGGCAACTCTGCCAGCCGCTTGACCGCCTCACCGATCTTTTCCTCCCATGCGGTAAGGAAGTCGCTGGGCCGGTACACCTCCTTCTGTTCGATACCTGCCGCCTTCATCTGCCCACGGGTGAATGTAGTGACGGCAATCTTCATCTGCCGTTCAATGATGGCCAGCCGGGCGCCGAAATCGGACAGTATTCGCCGGTGCGCCTCTTGCACCCGTTTGATCTCCTTGAAGTCATGGTCCTGCCCCTCGTTCTTTGAAAATAGTGCCCTGACCTGAGTAAGTAGATCCTGACGCATGACGTTGACCTGCTGAATGAGAGAGAACTGCAATTCCTTCTGCGTCAGCGGCCGCACCTTGCCCACCGGTGCGCGTGGCGTAAACTTGACCGTGGTAGTCCGCTTCTTTGGCACCTTGCCCCTGGTAGTGCTTACAAGCTCGACATTCATCGCTTGCCCCCTGTCCGCTTGTCTCTGGACGCCGCACCTTCCACCTGGCCACTCGCCCAGGAGAACGCCTCCGTTGAGCCAGGGGGATAGGGGCACACCGCATCAGGAGGTGCCTGGAAACCTTCCCTCCATGCGTAGTCCTCAAGCCTTATCGTGTTCATTGCCCGCCCCCGGCCCATCGGCGCAGCACGTACCGGGCGAGCTGGCCCTCATGGGGAAAGTTTAGAGCGTACCAGACAAGCGCGAGATCCTTCTCTGTTCTCTCCCGGTCCTCTGGACGTTTGCCTACGTTGAAAGTGAAGGGGATACGCCCGACGTGGAAATGTAGCAGCATAGGCACCTCCTCGTGGTGCTCCTCGGGAATGAGCGCGGAAGCCGAGCGAGGAACCCGGCTTGTCGGTGCCCCTATCCGCGCCTTGAAGTGTACATCATGGGGACAGAGCTGTCAAAGGAAATTATGCCAGCATACGGACTATTGAACGCATGTGCCCAGAGCGTAGAATAGGGACATGGCTGAGCTAAGAATCAGAGACCTTGACGACGATTTGCACCGCGCTCTAAGGCACTTGGCCGTCGAGAGAGACACGTCTTTGAATAAACTTGTAGCCGAATTGCTTCAAGAAGCCGTGGACAAGCTGTCAGAACGGACAAAGGGGAAAAAGTAGCCCTGCCGTTGAAGCCTTGCCGGGTAGGCTGCGCGAAACGGAGCCTTGACGATGCTTTTATCGACCGAAAGCCGACTTGCCCCCAAACGCGCGTAGAGGCCCCTACAAGCGATTTTGCTGTTTTGAAGAAAATGGAAGCGGAAACGTGCTCCGTGGCAGACCGTGGTGCGATCCGGGAGCCCTGCCGGGGAGATGCTCCTGAACATTGAGGCGAGGATCGGGGAGCTGGCAGATCAGCTTCCACATGAGGAAGCTGGCAGGGGTAATCGAAGACCGTCTACCAGACCCGGGGAATTGGAGAAGGCCGGATTAACAGATAAGCGAGCACACCATGCTCGGGAAATCGCCAGCAAGCAAGGTCAAGCCGCCGTTGCACCAATTCCGCCCGTTGCCGCCTCTTGTAACCTGTAAAGTTAGCGGGGAGGTACCCGAGCACACTTTCAAGGCGATACCACCGCCTTTCTGGTATAAGCCTTGCCGACTTCACCCTCGGATCGGCGCACCATCGGTTCCCAGAGCTGTACTACGATCCGCGCCCCGCAAGGCAGGGAGTGTCCCGCCTCAGACAGTGGTCAATCGGTGCTTTCTCCGTTGCTAAGCCCGTTTTTCTGAGTCCCCATTGTCCCTGCCCCATGATTCCAAGGCTTCGAGCGCATATTGGAGATCTTCCTTTGCTTCAAACTCCCCTTGCGCCCGGACAAGGTATGCGACGGCAACGAATATCACCCGGCGCAATTCGTCCACGGGGTCATGCACCGGAAGACTCATAAAGCCTTCCCATAGCCTTTTGGCAATATCGTCAGCATCGTGTGAATAGCGAGCCTGCCGCAAGAGAACTAACGGGACGTGAAGTATTCCCCTGCCGTTCACAATCTGGGCCGCCTTCTCCGCGTCCGGGAAAACGGGGAGATGCCTTTGCTTGTGCCGGTCTACCGATGACTTAGAGAATCCGTAGCTTCGAGCTATCGCCCGCAGAGAAGTGCCGAGGGTTAGCAGGCCGTCGATCACCGCCCTGTTCTTATGGCGACAGACATTGCATGGCGTCCGCAGCTTTGGAATCTCTGCCGCCTTGACGGGCTCTTCCAATATAAGCCCCGCCTCGGTCGCTCTATTAAAAGCAAGCATCATTCCCTGGAAACGCGTCCTGTAGTTATAGCAGCCGAAAGCCCGGCCATCCGGGTTTCCGCTTTCTCCCAACTTCCACGCGGGGCGAAGGTTTTCTAAGCTCCGGGAGTTATAGGGCATTCCCAGCTATCCGCTCCGCTTCGCCCCTGGTATCGCGGGGACACTCGGCTGGTACACTATGCTGGCCCTGTTGATGATCACATAGTCCATTGTCTTGAGACCAAAAGCCGCCGCAAGATTCATTTCCCACTGACGTGCTTCCCAGTTTTCAAGTTCACGTCAAACGGCGCTTCTTTGTCCGTGATCAGATTCCATCCCAATCCGTGCAGAACATCGCCTTCAATCGCGGTAATTGTCAGTCCTTCCGACGACAGTCGCCCCGATTGCCAGGCCTGGCCGTCGCTGCCCCACGCGAGAATGCTGTGGTGCCCAACGAAAAGCAGCAGGCCCTGTGCAGGCAGCGGGCGGAGCTCCAGCACTGGCCGATAAGCAATCATGGTGAAACGTTCTGGCGCGATGGTGTCGATGACGTAGGCATAACCGCCTGAGACAGCGCAGATCTCTATCGGGTTCGGAGTGGACCAGAGACCAGTGGGAACCACGGGATCGTGGAAGCCCAGAGCGCAAGTAGCCAGGAACTCCTTCGTGGAAGGCGCGTCTTTTGCTTGCAGTTGTTCACCGGAAAAGCCGGGCTGAACGAGCACCTCGAGAGCGCCGCGTTCCACTTCTTCCGCCTCCCGCGGATAGACGAAGTGACGCGCTGGCAGGATGGGTGGGCGTTCAGCAAGGATCTCCGCCTGCCAGTTGTGCGGAAAGGCTCCGTTGAATACGGGTGCGGCTATATGGGCGTTCACGGCTTTCGGACTCCTATAGATTGGGCAAATTGAATGATACGCTCGCGGACGCCAGGAAAGGGCAGTCCGAGGGCTGCGCCATCTTCAATAAGAGGGATGAGCTTGTCGAACTCGCGGCCGGAATGGGCGCCGGTGAGAGCAATACGGACAGGATTAAACAGCTCCTTGCCCTTTACGCCGGTGGCTATCTTGATCTCTTCCAACCAGGCCTTGAAGAGTTCAGGGGTCACGTAATCCTGGCCTGCGCGGGCGCGGGAGGCGAGTTCGCTGATGACTGTGCGGGCGGAGGGTTCGGCCAAAAAGGCGGCGTTCTCAGCGTCGCGCCGGGCTGCGCCGGGA
>JBEKKG010000521.1:0-5789 GCA_050010835.1 Planctomycetota bacterium | reverse complement strand
TTCTGAGGAAATTCTTAAACAGTTTAATTTAACAATTTTATACATTTTATTATATTTAAAGGAGATATACTATGTCTAAATTCATGGCTTTCGCAACCCAGATACCTAAAGATAAATTCAATCAGTGGGAAAAATTTGCTCATAAATTAAATACTGAATTCCGGAAAGAATTTAATGAATCGAGAAAAAATGCCGGTATTCATGAACGAACATTTTTACAGCGTACCCCTGTAGGTGATTTTGTAATTGTAACTTTAGAGGGCAATGAACCGCTGGCAGCCGAAACCGCAACCAACGCCGTGCGCGTCGTCGAATGGTTCACCGCGTCGCAACTGGACATCCTTGCCAAAGGCCTGGCCTATCGCGATTTCCAGCCCACCAGGTAAGTATTGGGATAGGCGAAGAGATACTTCAACTCGCCGGGAATCTGCGGCACGAAACGCAAGTTAACCGTGGGATAGCCCGCCGGCGCGCCGTCAATGGGCAGAGTCGGCGCGTTGAGAGTCAGGTTGACGGCAGGCGCCGCGGCCATCCCCAGCAGGCCCTTGGAAGGGGTGATGCCCATGTTGGCCTGGAAACTGACCTGCGTCCAAACCTGGCGGCCGTCCCGCGTGCGCAGCCGCGCGTTGCCGAGGAAATTGCAGCGGTCGCTGCAGAAGAATTCCTCAAGCATCAAGTGCCGGTTCCAGAATTCCATGCCGATGGCGCGGCGGCCCTCCACGTCCTCGACGACGGGGTACAGTCCCATCTGCTGGCAATTGGACAGCACCAGCTCGGTCTCAAAAGTCTTGGCTCCCTGCGGCAGCCAGCGGCGAAAGACGCGCTCGCCATCGTAAAGCAGGACCGTTTTCAACCCCGCCTCCGCCGCTACGCGCAGGCGCACCCGGAACTCCCACAAGTCCGGCCGCCACCATTCGCCATGCGGATCGGTGAGCCGGTTCGGACCCTCCCAGACCAAAATGGCGGGGCCGTTTGTGACGTATTGCGAGCCGGAACCGCTGAACGACCAAGCGCCCTCGTGCCACTTCTTGCGCAACTCGGGCGCAGCGCGGTGGACCACGACGCGCCAGCCCTGCTTGGTCCGTGCGGCTACTTCATCGGGGCTGTTCATGATCTCGAAGGCGAGCGCGGCCTGGCAGCCGCCGAGACTCATCAAATAGCGGTACTCAGGCAGCGCATCGTCCACCGTCTTGCCGTTCTCACAGGTGTAGATGGGAAACGAGTTGTACAGCTTGTAGTCAGCGAAGTGGAGCTGGTTCTCCTTGTGGCGCCAGAAGCCGCCGAGGTGCCGCTGCGCAATGCGCTCGTTCACAAAATCGAAATACGCCGCCGTGCGGTTGCTCTTGTTGGTCGCCAGGCGCTTGTCCGGCAGCAGCATGTTGGCCGTGGGGTATTGAACGTTGTCGGCGAACGAGTACAGGTGGTTGCCTTGGGCGTCTTCATAGACGAGGCCCGGCACGGCCGCGAACGCGGCATCCGAGGCGGCCTCGCAATCGCTCACAAGCTGTTTCCATTTGGTCTCATCCATTTTGGCGCATTCTTCAAGAAAGACGAGGAACTGAAGTCCCGCCCCGCGCGCGGCCTTGGCGTAATCGCCCACCGTCCCCGTGCCCGACGAAAGCGCCGTGCGCGCGCCGATCAAGCCGGGTGTTTGCCGCTGGTCTTTTGTGTTCCCCCTCCCCTCGCGGGAGGGGGTAGGGGGAGGGGCTTCGCCCCACAAAGCCTGCTTGCTCCAATCCTGCGGCGGGCAGAGCGGCCACACTTGCACCGGAGGATTGAGCAAACCGGCGGGCGTGGCCGCGCCGCCCAGGCCGGCCTTGAGCGACGGTTCGGCCAGCCAGCGGACAGTGTTGGCGACAACGCGCAACCAGTCGCTGGGCTTGCCGCCGGCTCCGGCGGTGAGCATGGCTTCCGCCGTCGGGCAATCCTCCGGCGGGGTGAAGAGCCAGTACCCGCGGATGCCCAGTACTGCTATCCGCCCCTTGCCCGATTCGCGCACGGCCAGCAGCGGCGGGGACGCCGCGACTCCTTGCTTGGTAAGCCAGGGCTGCAGGAAGATATCGTTCCTCTTCTCGGGGACCGCCTCAAGGGAAGCCGCCCCGCGCACCAGGACGGTCCAATCCGGGCTGAAATCTAAGGACATGGGCGGCTCGCAGCCCGTGGTGCCGTTCCAAAGGAGCGTCAGGACGCCGCGCACGCCTTCCTTGGCGGCCGGGGCGATCTCGCCGCTCCACGAAAGCCGGCAGCCCATGCTGTCGCTGACGACGTTCTGCGGGTCCTTGTCGCGCAGGACTTCCCAGCGTTCCCGCGCGCCCAGTGCTTCGAGCCACTGGCAGGTCTTGGTGAAGTCTTCCTC
Source organism: Planctomycetota bacterium (assembly GCA_050010835.1). Taxonomy (GTDB): domain Bacteria; phylum Planctomycetota; class SZUA-567; order H5-PLA8; family H5-PLA8; genus JAPLOD01. Next base: position 3,433 of record JBEKKG010000521.1, on the reverse strand, counting down.
GTGCGGGTACGATTCCGGATTGCAGACCAGGACGCCCCCGCCGCGTCCCAGGAAATCCGAGGCCGCGCGCCGCTGGGCATCGTTCATGTTTCCGGCGACCAGCACGTTGTACGTGTCGCCGGCGAGCTTCTTCGCCAACTCCCCCGGCGCCGCCACATCGGCAGCGACCCCCAGCGCAGCCAGAGGTTTGACCACGTAAGCAGAGTGCACGCCCCCAAGGAACAGGACGGCGGGGTGCTTCTCCTCGGCGGCAGGGAGTGGCGACGAACTCATCAGGAACGCCACCAATGTCAGCAGCTTAGTTGTGTTCATGTTCATCACCCCGTGAATCGGCCTCTTATTGGGAGTACACCGTGGGCAGGAAGGGGCGCTGACGGCAAGGGAATTGAAAATTGGTTTAGGTTCACCACAGAGACACAGGGAACGACGAGGGGCGAGGGCCGAGGGGCGAGGGGTGAGGGGTGGAGCGGCTCAGCGGCGGATCACCGGCCCGACGCGCAGAGTCCACGAACGGGTCTTCTTCAGTTTGCCCGACCGTGGATCCACAGCCAGACCGAGGGCCTCCAGTGTCTCGACACCAAGGATAGGTTCGTCCACCTTGCCCACCAGGACGGTGGATGGCACATCGCGGCCCAAGACACGGAAACCGAGGGTGGCCGCCTTCATCGTGATATGCCGCCCATCGGCCAACTGCACGCGATGCTTGATCCCGGCATAGGTAATCCCCAGACTGTCGGCCAATGCGCGCGGGATTATGGAGAAGGTCGAGCCCGTGTCCACGAACATGCGGACCTTCCTGGCCTTTTGCGCGTAGAGACCCGCTTGGTGGTAGACATGCCCCATTGCCGGCTCCTCATCTTCCTGCCGGAAACAATTTACCTTCTATTTATGACAATGCAACAGGTAACCAATAAGCCCATTTGTGAGGGGTGCGTGTCGCTGAGTGCGATTGCCGCGCCGGCGTAGCGCAGGTTTCCAACCTGCTGTATCGCCGACTTCCAGTCGGCAGGGCCTGCATTGCTGTGAGCGTCTGGAGAGCCAAGGGACGTTCTGCGGGCTGGAAGCCCGCGATACAGCAGACTGGAAGTCTGCGCTACATTCAGCGACATGCACGCATTTGTGAGGGTTCGGTCCGAGCCGCGCGCGTAAGCAAGCCCCGAGGCTTCGGGGCTCCCTTACGGTCGCGGCTCGGATACGGTCGGGGCAAAGAGTAAAAGAGCAACAAAACAATGGTTAAGGAGGTCCAGCAAGCACCAACCGGAAACCGAGGTCGCAGACCCGGTTAAGCGGCGAGCCGTCGCGCTTCGCAGAGCGGCAGTTCCCCGGAATTTGGCTCCAGGACGAACCGCCCCGCCAAACACGCCTAGTTCCCGTGGCTGGACCTTGTGGATCTGTCGCTGCCGCGGCTTCGTACTTCCCGTACCAGTCCCCGCACCACTCACTGACGTTGCCGTGCATGTCGTACAGGCCCCATTCATTTGGTTTCTTCTCGCCCACGGGATGCGTCGTCCATTTGGTGTTCGCGTAATACCACGCGACTCTCCCCAAGCCCGCCTCAGTATCGCCCTTGCAATACGCCGTTGTTGTTCCGGCTCTACATGCGAACTCCCATTCTGCCTCCGTGGGCAAGCGCACAGCCTGGCCTGTCTTCTCGCTGACCTTCTTGCAGAACTCCTGGGCCTCCCCCCATGACACCTGCTCGACCGGCAACTTCGAGCCTTTTGAGAAGCTGGGGTTCCCGACCTTGGCTTGCTGATACTGCTCCTGAGTCACTTCGTACTTCCCCATGTAGAATGGGTTCGTGATCGTGACTTCATGGGCGGGGTACTCGTCAGGGTCAGACTTGGCCTTGGCCGCGATGTATTCCGCTCGCGCTTCCTGAAGACCGCACGTCGAGTACCACCAGTGCATCCCCCCCAGGACGCAAAGGCTGGCACAGAATGCCATCGCCATGAACCGCCGCAACGAGTACTGGAACCGGCGCTTCTCCCGCTTTGCCCGCAGGATTGCAGAGCCAATAAGCACGAGCAGCACGCCGACGCCCACTGCTAAGACGGCCTTGCCGACAACGACCTTCTTGTGGAAGGCATATTCATACACAGGCTTTGGCTCCGGCGTGCCCATGATGAACTTACCGGCCGGGATGAGAACAAGTTCGAGGTTCACGCCGTTGCCCAACTCCAACGTCTTCGTCGCTGGCAGGTTCACGCGCTTGGCGTATTCAGCGATGGATTCCTGGCTGTTCCAGAGGGGAAACGCGGACTGCGGTTGCGGCTCTGCGCCACAGGCCAACGCGCAGGCAAGAAGGACAGGCGCGACCAAGGTTCGGCACATGGCGGCATTATACCACCGTTTTTGCGCGGCGCGGCAGAAGGGCAGTGAGGTACGTGCACCCCGCTAGACACCCGCCCGGTTGGCCTGTGCGGATCCCGGCCTGTCAGGAGAAAGGCTGTCCTGACTGTCTTTTTCAGATTTTTTCGATTTTTCCCTTGACTTCGTTGCGCCAAGCTCGTATGTATTATAGGGGGATGTTGTTTGAACGGTGGGTTGTCGGGAACGACTTTGGGTTGAACAGGGACCACAGAGACGCAGAGGCACAGAGAACGGAGGATTTTATGCTTTTCAAGAATCAAACCCACAGAGTCCTTACTCTGTGTCTTTGTGCCTCAATGCCTATGCCCGTTCATTATATCGTTTTAACCTCTTTATTATATCGTTATCTTATCCTGATACTATCCCCAATATATCTTGAAGCGATCCCTATTATATCTTGAAACGATCCCTATTATATCTTGAATCTATCCCTAAAAGGCCAGTATTTTAAGGACTTAGAGCAATGGAAGCTTGCTGGGACTTTGGGTGTTTGCCTGGACTATTGACCGAAGAGGAAGCGGAGAACTCGCATGACCGCCAAAGAAAAAATTTTCCTCACCGCACCGCTCCGAATGAGGGTATCCCTAATAGAAGGAGGATTCCGCATGTCAGGTAACCGTTGGGTGTGCGCCGTTCTTGGAGTGTTGTTGTGCTGCTTGTGGCCGGCTGTGGGCCGGGGTGGGGAAGAGGCCCCCGCCGCGGCGCGCGCCGCCTTAGGCGTGTGGGACACCGGGGCGGCGTCGGCCGAGGTGCTTGCGCCGGAGGCCCTGGCGGCAAAGACCGGCTGGACCCAGATTCCGGCGGACCAGAACGCGCCATCGTTCAAGGGCGACGCCGTGATCACCAACGGCTGGATTTGGGCTGTGTTCCGCAAGCAGTCCGCAGCCGCGGAAGTCTACGCCGCGGGGGCCGGCGGCGCCGTCTTTCGCCTGCGGGTCTCGCCTCTGGCCAGCAGCGGCGAACCGGCAGCGCGCCGGGAGAGCCTGGTCCTGGCCGCAAATACGAAGGCCGGCGCGACTCTTGAGGCCGCCTATAAGACGGAGAAGGGCGGAGACATTGC
>JBEKKG010000520.1:0-5790 GCA_050010835.1 Planctomycetota bacterium | reverse complement strand
CATGCTGCGCACCTGCGCCGCGGGCGGCGGCAACCTGCTCCTGAACATCGGCCCCAAGGCGGACGGCTCGATCCCCAGGGACGCGCTGGGGCGGCTCAAAAAAGTCGGCCTCTGGCTCGAGAAGTTCGGCGACGTCATCTATGGCGACGTGGACCGTGTCGAGGACATGGAGTGGATGCCGACCGGCACTTGGACCCGCAAGGGCCAGACGCTGTATTACTGGTGTACGCGCTGGCCGAGAAAAGAACTGGCCATCGGCGGCCTGAAGGGCGAGTTGGCCAGCGCCCGGATTCTCCCCGAGGGGGGGCCCTTGCCTTTCGAGCAGAGCAGCGACCGGCTGGTCATCAAGAAGCTGCCCGGCGACTGCCCGGACCGGTTCGCCAAGGTCGTGGTCCTGGAGCTGAAATTCAAGACGGTGCCTAAGCAGGTCCTGGGCGCAGGCTGCGTGGTGCTGGAGTAGGGCAAGCCAGCCGTTAGCCCGGATTTCTCAACACTCATTCAACACAGAGGACACGGAGGCACATGGGAGCGCCGCACCCCAGTGCGGCCTTCGTTCCTTCTTTGCGGCCGCACTGAGGTGCGGCGCTCCCATGTGTCCTCTGTGTTTAGAAATCCGTGTTAGGGACTGCGCACGAAGAAGTCGCGCACGATCTTGGCAAACTCCGCGCCCAGTTTCTGCCAATCGCTGTGCAGCGGCGGGCGGCCCAGGCCGTCCGCCCAGCCCTCGCGCAGTTCCCACACCAGGCCGTCAATGCCGTACATCTCGGTGACGCCTTCGCCGAAGGAGCCGCTGTTCGTAAAGCCCTGCCCCTTGCCCTTGGCGCCTTCGTGACAGAACGTCCGTTCCCGCAGGAGTTTTTCGAGGCTCCCCATGCGCGCCACGTACGCTTCGGGGTCCTTGCGGGGATGGGACAGGTGCAACCCGCCCGAGTTGTCGTTGTGGATGCAGATGGCGAGCTTGGGCAAGCGCCCTTGCCGCTGCCGCTCGTCAAACCAGCGTTGCAGGCAGGCATTCTCCGGCGCCAGCTTCGGGTCCTGAGGCTCGGCGGCGAACCATTTCCGGTTCAGGTCGCAGCCGTTGACGTTGAAGCGCGTCAGGCCGCGGCAAACGCCGTCCTTGTTGGCCATAGGCATCAGGCAGAAACAGACTTGCCGGCGGATCTGCGCGGCTTCTGCATCGTCGGATATGAGGTACTGCATCAGGCCGTTCAGCAGCCAGCTCCCGCCCGATTCCCAGGGGTGCGCGCGGGCACGCAGGAAGACCTGGTTGGGCGCGGCCGCCGCGCCGAGTTCCACAATCTCCAGCGGGCGCCCTTCGGCCGTCTCGCCGATGTTGTAAACGCGCACGTCGGGGTGAGTGCGGATGCGCTTGAGCGCCGCTTGCAGATCGCTGTCCGTGTAAGGGACCAGACGCGCGACCTGAACACAGGTGGATTCCAGCTTTACCTGAAAGCGCAAGACCGCGGGGCCTTCGGCCAACTGTTCGATAGCCGTGCACGACCAGTGCGCGCCATCGCTGCAAACCGCCGCGGCCAGCTTGTACCCGCGGAATGCGGACGCGGGTTTGCCGTTCCAGATGTTGGTTGCGTCCGCCAGCGTGACCGTGACAACGCTTCCCACCAGCTCCGGCGTGCAACGGATCTTGAAGTTCCAGTGTGTCAGTTGCCGATTGAGGCTGAAGCGCTCGTGATCGCAGAGCGGCAGGATGTCGAGCGTCGTGTCGTTCGGCAACTCCCACCGCAGCGGCGAAGCGTTCTCGTAATATGTATCCACCCAGATCCCCGGCTTGCGCGGGGTGGCGCGGGCCTCCCCGCCGCCGGACGCGTCGCCGGCAAGAGCCACGCCGCACAGAACAATCAGCGCTACAACACATGCTCCCATGACCAAGCCTCCCTTGTACTGCAACGACTGTTTTGCCACAGAGGACACAGACGTGCTATAGGAAATATAGGACGTATGGGACCTATAAGAAACATACTCTGTAGTTGCCTTTCAATCCAAAGTCCTTTCTCTGCGTCCTCTGTGTCCTCTGTGGCAAAAGGCCTTTGCAGTGTTAGGCTGTGTGCTCCTCGGATTCCCATGTGGCAGTGGAGGCGTGATGATCTGGTCCCAGAACTATGACCCTCTTGGCAATCCAGCTTTGTCCACCCTGGTGGCCGCGCTCCCTGTTGTGGTGCTGCTGGGGGCCATCGCGCTGCTCGGCATCCGCATCCACATCTCGGCGCTGCTGGGGCTGGGAGTAGCGCTGCTCATTGCGGTGCTGGTCTATGGCATGCCGGCGCAACTGGCCGCCGCGACAACGCTCTACGGCGCGGCCACCGGGCTGTTCCCAATCGGCTGGATCATCCTGAATCTCATGTTTCTCTACCAACTGACCGTCGAGAAAGGGCTGTTCAAGGTGTTGCGCGAGAGTCTGGCTAAGCTGGCGCCGGACCCGCGCATCCAGGTCATCCTGATTGCGTTTTGCTTGGGCGCGTTCTTCGAGGGCGCGGCGGGATTCGGCACGCCCGTGGCAGTCTCAGCGGCTATTCTGCTTCAGTTGGGCTTCCCGCCGCTGCAGGCTTGCGGCCTGTCGCTCATAGCCAATACTGCGCCCGTGGCCTTTGGCGGGCTGGGCATCCCGATTATTACGCTCCACAACGTCACCGGCCTGGACGTGCAGGATCTGTCCAAGATGGTGGGGCGGCAACTGGCGGTCTTCGGGGTCCTTGTGCCCTTCTGGGTGGTCTGGGCCATGGCGGGCTTCCGCGGGATGTTGGGCGTGTGGCCGGCGGCGCTGACTGCGGGGCTGGCCTTCGCCGTGCCTCAGTTTCTGATGTCGAACTACCACGGGCCGACGCTGGTGGCCATTGTGGCCTCGCTCTCCTCCATGATCGCGCTGGTAGTGCTCCTGAAGTTCTGGCGTCCCAAGGAAATCTGGAAGCTGCCTGAGCTGAATGGAGCAGCTACAACGCCCTCCCCCTGCCCCCTCCCGCAAGGGGAGGGGGGAAGTGCGCCCCCGCGGGCAAAAGTGGTCCAGGCCTGGATGCCGTGGATGCTCCTGAGCGGCATCCTGTTCCTATGGGGATTGCCGTGCTTCAAGGACCCGATGAATGAGAGATTCACCCGCAAGGTGGAAGTCCCGGTGCTGCACCAATGCGTCCTGCGCGTGCCGCCGGTGGCGCCCGCCGGCGCCGCCCCGGAGAAGGCCGAGTACAAACTTGATCTCCTGACTGCGACAGGCACGGCCATCCTGGTGGCGGCGCTGGCGGCCGGACTGCTGATGGGCTTCTCGCTGAAGGAACTGGCGCGCCACTATGCCAGGACGCTGTGGCGGGTGCGCTTCTCGCTGGCGACTATTGCCGCGATGCTGGCGCTCGGCTACGTCACCAAGTACTCCGGCACGGACGCCACCCTGGGCCTGGCGCTGGCCAAGACCGGCTCGCTCTATCCGTTCTTCGGCACACTGCTGGGCTGGCTGGGCGTGGCCCTGACCGGGTCCGACACTGCTTCCAACGTCCTGTTTGGCAGTCTTCAGAAAATCACGGCGGAGCAGACCGGTTTGAGCCCGGTTTTGATGTGCGCCGCCAACAGCACGGGCGGCGTGATGGGGAAGATGATTGACGCACAGAGCATTGTGGTCGCCAGCACGGCCACGAACTGGTATGGCCACGAGGGCTCGATCCTGCGGTACGTGTTTTTCCACAGCCTCGCGCTGGCGACTCTGGCCGGCCTGCTGGTCCTGCTGCAGGCCTACGTGCCGCCGTTCACGCAGATGCTGGTGAAGTGAAGGAGGGGCGAGGGCGACAGGTGGCAAGTGGGAAGAGATATGCCCGCGCGTGTGTTGTGCTGTTGTCCTGTTGTCCTGTTGGCCTGTTCGCATGACTCCCGTACTTTCCATTCTTCCCAGCCACTCCCCCTGTGGACGGGAAGAACCGGCGGGGACTGAAAGGCTACGATTTTTGAAAAATATAAGTCCTGCTGCTATCTGCGCTTATAGTAGATAATGGAACCGCAATACATTTTTCTTTGGTTTTGCATTTGACTGCCTGAAGGTATTGTGATACTCTCACTGAAGGTACGGCGGGCCAGTGAGGATTGGCTGAGCATGAGAGAGCGGGGAGCGGGAAGAGTGGTGCACGGCGCGGGAAGGTTCCGAGCCGCGCGCGTGAGCAAGCGGTTGCATCGCTCCCATTTTTCCTATGAGTCCTATTCGTGCGCGCGCAGTTGCCGAAATGGCGCAGCGGTAGGACAGGCTTTCCAGCCTGTCCGGATCCCGACCAGTCGGGAGAAAGGCTGTCCCACCACATTCCGCCCTGCCAGTAGTAAGAATAGTAAAATTACCAAAGAGATTTTGTGCTTTGGTAGCGCTCAAGGTGCAGGGGCAGAGCCATTGCGCCCTGCCAGTAGTAAGAGTAGTAAAATTACCAAAGAGATTTTGCGTTTTGGTACCGCTCAAGGTGGAGATGGAGGGACACAGACGCATCCCTTGCTGGAGAAGCTCAATCTCAGCGTGGTCAACTGCATAGAGGATGCCGAAGGCGAAGTCGAAAAGAGAAAGGGGCTGGAAGCCGCGCGTTCCAATGTTGCGGCAGTTGACGCCACTCCTTTGGTAAAGCTCTTCAGACTCTACGCAAGAGGCCTGCAAACGCTGTGCAGAGAGTGAGCAATCATGCGACAAAACGTTGCAGAAGATGACTGCCTTCTGTACTGGCGCGTCTCTCATAACATCTTGGCCATAGAGTACTTGCCTGAATCTGACATACTCGATAGAGTCCCTGCAACCCATGTTTGTTCCCCTTCGCCTGTGGTAAGAACTGGGAATTTCAACCGCGCGCAGTGTATACTGGTGCGTTCGTTGCCGGAAACATAGCCTGAGGTGGAAAATGAGAATGACACGCTGGCTGTTAGCTCTTGGCTTTGTGCTCTTGACTGTCACGGCGGGCGAACCGGCGCCGGGAGGCGCGGTCAAGATTGCCGCGGAGGGCGCTGATTTCGTCATCTCCGGCTCCGCATATCAGGCGCGCATCAACGGCAAGACCGGCCTGCTGGAACAGATGACCATTGGCGGCGTCACGGTCATCGAGAAGACGCGCATTGATCTGGAAAACCGGCCTATTGCGAAGATCGCCGTCGTGCAGGAGGGCCCGTCCAAGGTCGTCACTTACGTCACGGCTCAGGAAAAGAACACGCCGGTGGACAAAGCGCTGCGCATCAGCTACGAGGCGCAGCCGGATTTGCTCTACATCAAGACGCTGTCCACGGTCGGCCACGTTTCCGGCAGAGGCATGGGCTTTGAGATCGGCAAAGAGGCGCAAATGGTCCGCTCGCTGGAGTTCAAGGAAACCATCCCCATGCCCGTGCTCCAGGGCCGCACGCCGTGGCTGCTCGTGAAGTACCACTTCAGCAACGGCGCGACGCTGGGGCTGCTCAACAGCGGCGCGGGCAATCCCTATAACCCCAATGAGAACGGCGGCGTCGGCGGCTGGCAGTACTCCCGCGGTGGATACGTGGCCAATAGCGAATACGTTTACACGCTCATCCCCGAACGCGGCAATGTGGAGCAGGGCACTCGACGGCACGAAAGCCGCAAAAATGCGCGCCAGCGCCGCCACGAGCGCGCAGAAATAGATCAATTGCGTCGGCCGCGATGCGACAAGCTTGCATCCGGTATGAGCAAGGCTTGCACGCGTCATAACCGCCAGCGTCATCAGGCCGGCGGCTCCGGTCATCCAGGCGTGGAGGCCGGCGCTGACCGGCCAATCGGCAGGCCGCAGGATCGCCGCACCCAACAGCAGGAAGCCGACCGGT
>JBEKKG010000519.1:0-5791 GCA_050010835.1 Planctomycetota bacterium | reverse complement strand
CCAGTATCCCGCAGAGTTGGTGGCGGTGATCAAAATGCCAAACTGCCCGCCCTTCTTGGGTGTGCCACTGATAGTACTGCCGGGCGTGGTCTTCGAGGCCTTGGCCAGCGACAAGCCCGCCGGCAGCCCGGCAGCGGTAATCTTGGTCGGGTTGTTGAGTGCCGTTATGGTGTAGCTGAACGTCGTGCCCACGGCCCCTGTGGCCGTGGTGGCGCTGGTGATGACCGGCAGAGACGTAATCGTGTAAGTTGCGTCGGCCTCTGCGCTGTCAGTCTTCCCGGCAGCCGTCGCATAAGCTTTGATGGTCAGGGTTGTGGCGACTTTGAACGGGCTGGTGTATTTCGTGTCAGACGGCGTGGGGGCGTTGCCGTTCGAGGTGAAGTAGATGGTCGCGCCGGCCGTGGTCGTGGAAATCGTTACGGTTAGCGCGCTCCCATAAGTGCCGGGCGCCGGGGAGAACGTGGGTGTGGCCACAGTGCCCCCGCTCGTGCCGATAGTATATGTAGCGCTGGCCACCGCGCTGTCAGTCATTCCCGATGCGGTTGCGTAGGTCTTGATTGTTGTTGTCGTTGTGACGCTGATGGCTGCCGAGTACTTGGAAGACGTACTGCTGGGCGTGCTGCCGTCAGTTGTGTAGTAGATGGTCGCGCCGGGAGTAGTAGTGGCTATGGTCACCGACTGCGCGCCCGTGTACGTCCCCGCTACGGGGCTGAACGTGGGTGTGGCCACTGTGGACCCGAACGCAGACGCCGCTGTTCCGAGGGCGGCACAGACAACCACCAGGAAACTGAAGAACGTACTGCGCGCCTTGGACGTGACAGAGTTCATGAGCATCCCTTTCCCCTCAAGATTGACCCAATCCGCATTTGACCCAATGCACTTCACATGGAGCACCAGTAGGATATAACCTTCTTTCTCACAAAAGCAAGATTTTTTTTGGAAATTTCGGAGAGGCGGAGAGGCTGAGAGGGAGGCCTGGGTCCAAAGGCAAGAACATGCCATTATAATACAGCGCGGTCGAAGTCAGCGGCTAGTGGCAGGTGGCTGGTGGCCAGTGCGTAAAGCCTAATGCCTAAAGCCTTATGCCTACTTCTTCCGCAACATCTCGGGCATTCTGATGATCGGGATGAAGATGGCAATTACCATGCCGCCGACCACAATGCCCATGACGCCGATCATGAGCGGCTCGATCAGCGCGGTGAGCGACTCTACCGTGGCTTCGACCTGCTGGTCATAGAACTCCGAGATCTTCTCCAGCAACTGTTCCAGGGCGCCGGACTTCTCGCCGATCTCGATCATGCGCACCACCATAGGCGGAAAGACCGGCGACTCGTGCAAGGGCTTGGCCAGGTTCTCTCCCTGCCGGATGGACTCCCGCGCGTTGTTGACCGCCGCCTCGACTACGCGGTTGCCGGCGGTTGAGGCAACGATCTCAAGCGCATTGAGGATGGAGACGCCGGAGCGGAGCAGAGTGGAAAAGGTCTTGGCAAAGCGCGAGATGGCCACTTTCTGGAAAAGCTGGCCGAAAACGGGCGCCCTGAGCATCATGCGGTCCCAGTTATAGCCCCCGCTTTCGGTGGACTTGTACCACTTGATCAGCATGAAAGCGCCCGCCACGAAGATCAGGGTCTGCCCATAGTACTCGGTCAAGATGCGCGAAGCGCCCAGCACAATGCGCGTCGGCAAAGGCAATGTGCCGCCCAAGGCCGTGAAGATCATTTTGAACTGGGGGATGATATAGACGAGCAGGAAGATGGTGATGCTGAAGATCAAGACCAGCGACACCACCGGGTAGGTCATGGCCCCCTTGATCTCGCGCTTCAACTTCTCGCTGCTCTCGAGGTACTCGGCCAGGCGCATGAGTATGGTGTCGAGCTGCCCGGAAGCTTCGCCGGCCTTGATCATGTTGACGTAAATGCGCTCGAAGCACTTGGGGTGTTTGCCCAGCGCCTGGCTAAGGTCGCTGCCCCCCCGGACATCCTCTACGATCTGGGCCAGGGCACGGTTGAAGCCGGGATCATCGGCCTGCTCTTGCAGGATGTTCAAACACTCCAGCACCGGAATCCCTGCCCCGATCATGGTGGAGAACTGGCGCGTAAAGATGACCAGCATCTCGCCGGTGACACGCGGCGCCCCGCTGCCAAGCTGCATGTTCCAGATGCTTTTCTTGGCTTGGGCCGCCCCAGGGCGTCCGCCGGCAGGCGCGGCCGCGCCGCCTTCCTCGGTGACCGAGAGCACCGCGAGGCTCTGCTTGCTCAGGTTCGCCTGCACTTCCTCTTTGCTGGCCGCCTCCACGGTCTGTGCGATGCGCTTGCCGGCGGCATCGCGAGCGACGTATTTGAACTTAGGCATGCGTGCAACCCCCCTGGATGCGCTTCAGTGCTTGTGCTGCTCAGCGGGTACGGGCGCCCATTTCAGGCTGTTTGTAAGCTGGCTGCTTGCCTGCGCAGGCAGGCCAATCCCGCCGGCCCCAATCAGACGCAATTCGTAACCCCTCAGGCGCCAATCGTCAATTGTCAATCTTCAGTCCGCGGCATCGTCCGGCCGCGCCGTGCCCAGGGCCTCGGGCAGCGAAGTGATCCCGGCCTTGACCTTCTCCATGGAATCCTCGAACAAGGTCCGCATCCCCCCCCTGCGCGCCGCGGCCTTCAGTATGTCGGAGGTAGCGCCCTTGTTGATGAGGGTCTTCAGTTCGTCGCAGTTGCGCAACAACTCGTGGACCCCGGTGCGCCCCTTGTAGCCGCCGCCGAAGCAGCGCGGGCAGCCTGCCGGGCGCATGATCTGCTGGACGGGCGCTCGGTCCTTGGCCCGCGCCATCAGCTTGGCTTCTTCCTCGAGTGGCGTCTCCGGTTGCTTGCAAGTGCACAGGCGCCGGAGCAGGCGCTGGGCGCAGATGGCGACCAGGCACGTGGAGACCATGTACGGTTCGATCTCCATCTCATCGAAGCGCGAGATGGTGGTGGGCGCGTCGTTGGTGTGCAGGGTGGAGAAGAGGACGTGCCCCGTCAGCGCGGCTTCGATGGCGACCTCCGCCGTCTCGGTATCGCGAATCTCGCCCACCAGAATGATGTCCGGATCCTGGCGCAGGAAACAGCGCAAGGCGTTGGCGAAAGTAAGCCCGATCTGTTTCTTCATCTCCATCTGGTTCAGACGCGGCAGCGTGTATTCAATCGGGTCTTCCGCGGTGGAAATGTTCATTTCGGGGGTGTTGATCTCGTTGAGGGCGGCATAGAGCGTCATGGACTTGCCGGAACCGGTCGGGCCGCAGTGCAGGATCATGCCATAAGGGCACTGGATCACGTCGCGGTACAGCTTCAGATTGTAATCCGAAAAGCCCAGCTTGTCCAGCGGCAGGCAGGACTTGGTCTTGTCCAGGATGCGGGCGCAAACTTTCTCGCCGTGATTCATGGGGGCCGTGGAAACGCGCAGGTCCAGGTCGAACTTCGAATTGTACCTTTTGAATTGAATGCGGCCGTCCTGGGGCAAGCGGCGCTCGGAGATGTTGAGATCGCTCATGATCTTGATGCGGGTGATCAGGGCACGGTGGCAACTCTTGGGCAGGTTCCTCTGGTCCTTCAAAATGCCGTCTATCCGGTAGCGGACGTAAACCTGTTCTTCGCCCGGCTCAATGTGAATATCGCTGGCTCCTTGAAGGTAGGCGTCCTCAATGATGCGGTTGCCGAGCTTGATGATCGGGCCTGAGTTCTCGTCTTCCACTTCCGTCTGGCTGACAGTCGCCAGTTCGGGGCCGAATTGCTCCAGCAACCTGGCGTGCGCCTCGCTAAGCTGGCCCTGCACGTCCACGTCCACGTTCTTCTTATAAGCCTTGTCAATCGCCTTCTTGATGGCAATCTCGGTCGAAACCACGGGGATGATTTCGCAGCCCGTCACGATCTTGACGTCGTCCTGGATCACGACATCGAAGGGATTGGCGATGGCCAGGGTCAGCAGCTTGCCCATCCTGGCAACGGGCAGCACTTGATATTCCCTGGCGTTTTCCTCGCTGAGGACCTCCAGTACATCCTTGGGTATATCAATCCTGCTGAGGTTGATCGGGTAGCAGCTCATCTCCTCGGACACCGCGGCGATAAGTGTCTCCTCGGTGCAATACTTCTTCTCGATGAGGTATTGCGTGAGTGAGGAGTTGTTCTTCTCGCACTCCGCCACGGCCTCGTCACGCTGCTCCATGGTGATGAGCGCGCACTTGCTCAGTATCCCGGCAAGCTTCTTGTCGAATTTGGCCATGGCTCTTCCCCCACTGCCTGGATCACCCGCCCTTATCGCTGTTTCATTATATACCGCGGATGGCCCTAAAGCAATCCCTTGCCGTCCATGTTGGCTTTTCCCCCACCGCATAAGAGATTTTCAGACTGCGGGCCGCGGCCCTGTTCCGCCGGCCGCATACGCTAGCACTTGGCTGGCCGGGAGTTACAATAAAAGCACAGGCGCAGCAGGCAATGGCAATGCGGTTGCGCGCGGACGGTCAGGGGTGCAGCAGAGCACATGGCGCTGGTAGAGAGACACCTGGGCAGGGAACATGCACGCCGCGAGTTTCTCTTCCGCTGTGCCTGCGGGGGCGCCGCGCTGACGGGGTGCTCAGCCTGGCTTGGCGGCCAGGCTCAAGCGTTGGGATACGACGACAAAATCGAGGTCAAGTACTACGAGAAGCTGCCGGACAAGAGAATTCAATGCCACGTCTGCCCGCTGCACTGCACGCTCGGGCCCGGCGATACCTGTTTTTGCCGGACGCGCAGCAACCATGCGGGCACGCTTTATAATCACGCCTACAACTGCCCCTGCGTGTTGAACGTAGACCCGGTCGAAAAGACACCGCTCCACCATTTCCTGCCCGGCTCAAAAGCCTTGGCCCTCGGGCTGGCCGGCTGCAACATGCGCTGCCTGTATTGCCAGAACTGGCAGATCGCCCAGGAGCAACCCGTGAATACCAAGAACCTGAAGCTCACCGCCGCCGACGCCGCGGCGCGGTTGTCGGCGCAGAGCCTGCCGCTCATTGCTTTCACGTACACTGAGCCTGTGAGTTACTTCGAGTACGCGCTGGAGACCGCCGCGGCCGTCCACAAGGCCGGGTACAAGGCCGTCATGGCCAGCGGCGCCTTCATCGCCGTCAAACCGCTGCAGGAACTGTGCGAGCACTTGGACGGCATGGCGCTGGCGCTGAAAGGCTTCAGCGAAGAGTTCTATCTGAAGATCTGCGGCGTCAAGTTCGAGCCGATCTTGGAAGCCCTCAAGACCGCCAAGGCCTCGGGAAAGTGGCTGGAGCTGACCACGCTGGTAGTGCCCACTTACAACGACGCGCCCAAGGACATCCAAGCGATGTCCCGCTGGATCGTGAAGAACCTGGGCCCGGACGTGCCGCTGCACTTTGGCCGCTTTGTGCCCGAGTACCAGTTGCGCAAGCTGCCGCAAACGCCGGTGCGCACCCTGGAGGAATGCCGCAGTATCGCCCTGAGCGAGGGGCTCCATTTCGTCTACATCTCCAACGTCGCGCCGCACGAGGGCAACCATACGTATTGTCCCGGCTGCAAACGCGTGCTGATCCGGCGCGTGGGCCTGCGCATTCTGGAGAACAACCTCAAGGGCGGCGCCTGCCCTGGCTGCAAGCGGGCGATACCGGGGGTCTGGGTTTAGCCAGGATTTCTCACCGCAGAGGACACAAAGGAACGCAGAGTAAAAAACTCGAGAATAATTCTGTCCATTCTCCCTGCTTTTCTCTGCGCTCTCTGCGTCTCTGCGGTGAATAATGCGGGCTAATGCCTAAAGCCCTTTGGAG
>JBEKKG010000518.1:0-5791 GCA_050010835.1 Planctomycetota bacterium | reverse complement strand
TCAGTAAATGCGTGGCCCAGAGCGTACCGCGGGCGTCCCGCCCGCCTTCGTCCTCGCGCCCTGCCAGCCTGCCACGAGCGGGCGGGACGCCCGCGGTACATTTGCTGACATGCACCCATCCCTATCCGAAGGACTGGGACTGTTTAGTTTCAGTTAGCTGTCCGCCCGGCGCAGACCCTTCTTGGACAGAAGGCACCTCTCAGGGCACCTAACTGCAACTAAACACTCCCCGAAGGACTCGTTGCGCGCTTGATATGGCGGCGAAATGGGCGAAAGTCCATAATATGGATACTGCCAGTCCTTTTCGCACGTGCCCCGGCGGCGTGACGGTTGAGGTCCTCGCCTCTGCGGGCGCCGCAAGTTCCAAGGTGCGCGGCCTGCACGGCGGCGCGCTGAAGGTGTCCGTCAGGGCCGCGCCGGAGAAAGGCAAGGCCAACGCGGAGATTGAGGAATTGCTGGCCGGCTTCTTCGGGGTGAGCAAGCGGCAAGTCTGTGTGGCCGGCGGGCAGACCTCGCGCAGGAAACGCGTCGTGGTGGTGGGCCTCAGCGTGGCACAGGCAGAGGAGAAGATAAGGGTTCTTTGATTCGTGGTTGAAGTTTTCTTGCAGGATTCCTGCGGGTCGCAATACAGAATTATCTATTGTGGTTGACCGCGCTCAAGGGGACGTGCGCATCCAGCCAGGTGGAGCTTGAGCAAGTGCCGGCGGGATTTGGCATCAGGGACATTGTAGAAACCGTGCCCCATGACGATATGGGAGTGGGGATCGTCCTCATACCTATTGTCTTCCTCGGGCCAATGCCAGACCTCTGCGGCAAAAGCGTCATTGTTCAACCGTAGCGTAGCAGTGATGTCTTGATACGTCACCAAATAGACACAATCGTCGGCACGGCCTTGTTGTCTTAGTCTCGCAAGCACGCCTTCGCCGCCCCCGCAACGGGGGTGTTCCTGCCAAAAGACACTGCATACCCGTTTGCCAGTAAAGGACGCCCTGCCAGGGCCGGTTTCGCGGCACTCGTCGAACCGGAAAAGAGCGAGTGTTCCTTCCCGTAGCAGGGAGAGGGACTGAGCGGCACGAAAGAACGTTCCGGCGTTTAACAACCGTGGAGGCACGGACATTTAGGCGCCGGCTCCCGCGCTAAAGGGAGGTTCGGTGAGCCAGCAGATGGCCTCGACAACCTGGTCAGGGGATGGCTGGGCCATTTCTGCTCCGGCACAGCCATCCAGCCGCGTCAGGAACGCCGTTACCTTCCGGTCAACGCTCTCCTCCCACCGTAGACTGACGGCTCTTGTCCTGTCTGGAGAAAACCAAGATAGAACTAGGATGGCCTCGTCGTCCGATGAGGCACCAGGTTCCTGCAGCCCCAATTCGGCCAGCCTCTTGATTATCCTCTCCAAGTCGCGCCGAATCCAATCGCGAGTTGGCTTCTCCGTGGAAACAGAATCGAGGATCAGACCGATGCGATTCAACAACTCTTCTGCGGCTTGCTCGTAGGACTTCACGCTCTCCGTGCGGGTCAAGGGATGCGCAGACTGGTCCAAGCTGCTGAAGATCGCTGCCCTGTATGTGGGATCAGGCATGATTTACACCTCGTTCTTCCGTGACATTAGACGTCTCCACCCATCCCGGCTTCACCTCTGTGCCGGCATACCCACAGTGGCGTTGGCCGGCGGGTGTGTCAAGAGTATTCTCTGGTATGTGCGGGCAAAGGCTGGAATTTCAACCGCGCGTAGCATAGTATGGCATTTTTGGGGTGGTCGTGACTGCCGCACTGTGCATCACTGAGATCTTTAAGTCCATCCAGGGCGAATCGTCCTGGGCCGGATTGCCGTGCGTCTTCATCCGCACCACGGGCTGCAACCTGCGCTGCAGTTGGTGCGACACGGCTTATGCCTATGAGGGCGGCACATGGATGAACCTTGGGGAAATCCTCAGGCGCGTTGAGGAACTGGACTGCAAACTGGCTGAGATCACCGGCGGAGAACCGCTGCTGCAGCCGGCCACGCCGGAGCTGGCGCGGAAACTTCAGGAGGCCGGGCATACGGTGCTCGTGGAAACGAACGGCTCGCTGCCCATCGAGGTCCTCCCCGAGGGTGTCATCCGCATCCTGGACCTGAAGTGCCCCGCTTCCGGGGAATGCGGGCGCAACCGCTACGAGAATATCGCGCAGCTTGGGCCGCAGGATGAAGTCAAGTTCGTCCTGGCCGGCCGCGAGGACTACGAATGGGCACGCGGCCAGATCATAACGCACCAGTTGCACACCAAGGTCAAAGCCGTGCTGCTTTCCGCGGCCTTTGGGAAGCTTGAGCCGGCCAAAGTGGTAGAATGGATGCTGGCCGACAAGTTGCCGGCGCGCTTTCAGTTGCAGTTGCAGAAGTTCGTCTGGCCTCCGGATGCGAGGGGCGTGTAAGGGGTGAGGGGCGAGGGGCGAGGGGTGAAGAGCTTAGCAGTCAAGAAACAACACGCGGAACCTAAAACCGCCATCGTGCTTCTCTCGGGCGGGCTGGATTCGACCACCACGCTGGCGCTGGCGCAGGAGGCCGGCTTCAAGTGCTACGCGCTGTCGTTCGATTACGGCCAGCGCCACAGGGTGGAATTGCACGCGGCGCGGCGCGTGGCGCGCAAGCTGGGCGTGGCAGAGCACGTGATTATGAAGATGGATTTGTGCGTCTTCGGCGGCTCGGCGCTCACTTCGGGGCTGCCGGTGCCGAAGGACAGGCCGCTGGGGGAAATGGGGCGGGGGATACCTGTGACCTACGTGCCGGCGCGCAACACGATCTTTCTTGCCTTCGCACTGGCGTTCGCCGAGGTGAAAAGCTGCGGCGACATCTTCATCGGCGTGAATGCCTTGGACTACTCCGGCTACCCGGACTGCCGGCCGGAATTCATCACCGCGTTCGAACGGTTGGCCAGGCTGGCGACGCAGGCGGCAGTCGAGCGGAAAGTGCGCGTGCGCATCCACACGCCGCTCATTGCCCTGAGCAAAGCTCAAATTGTCAGCACTGCCGCGCGTTTGGGAGTGGACTTCAGCCTGACGCATTCGTGCTACGATCCCCCGCGGCGCGGCTGGGCCTGCGGGCGCTGCGATGCCTGCCTGTTGCGGCGGAAAGGTTTCGCAGAGGCCGGAGTGCAGGACACCATACAGTACCTGGAATGAAAAACTGCAAATCCGAAATTCGAAATCCGAAGGAAACGGAGAAAAGGAAAAACCAAAAGCCCTGGCCTGCCGCGCCCTGCTTTCGGCATTTGATCTTTTGTGCCTTGTCTGTTTACTTCGAGTTTCGGATTTCGGATTTCGGATTCTAAGCATGTACCGCATCTGCAAAGTCCTTGAGATTGAAAACGCGCACATGCTGGCGCGGCATCCCGAAAAGTGCCGGTTCCCGCACGGGCATTCGCGGCGCGTCGAAGTGGTGCTGAGCGCCGGCGAACTGGACGCCAACGGCATGGTCTGCGACCTCAAGGCCGTCAAGCTGGCTTTGCAGTCGTTCCTGGATTCTTTCGACCACGCCATCTGCATCAACAGCCAGGACCCGCTGCTGCCGGCGCTCAAGAGCAGGCCGGGCGCGCGCCTGATCGTTTTCGAGGACACCGATCCGACGACCGAGGTGCTGGCCAAGCACATGTTCGGCTATATCAAGGCCCTGCTGCGCAAGGATGTCACCTACCCCACGGAAGAAGGCAGGCCCGCGTACCGGATTGGGCCGCAGGTCAAGCTGGAGCGCGTGCGGATTTCCGAGACGAGCACGTCGTGGGCGGAGTATTCCGAAGAGTAAGAGGGGGGGGATGTACCGCCGGCGTCCCGCCGGCCTATGCCCGGTGATGCGATGGCATGCCGACGAAGGCCGGCGGGACGCCGGCGGTACATAGGCTGGTTTCAAGTTTCGGGTTGCGGATGCAAGGAGGGACAACCCATGCCCACGAAGCCGAAGAACGGACCGCGCCCGGAAAAACTGCTCTCGCGCCGCGCAGCCTTGCAGTGCCTGGCGGCTGGGGCTGCGGCAGCGGCCACCACTGACGCCGGCGCACGGCCGGGGCCGCATGCCCCACCGTCCTTGGATGAGAAGCCCGCCGCCACCGGCAAGACCGAAGGCGCGGCTGACACTTCCTGGTTCAGCGGCAGCCTCTTCAACCTGCTGGTGGACTACTACACCGAGGTGCCGTTCAGGCCCTACGGCTCCGGCGCCACGCCCGAACACGTCGAGAAGGTCCTGAAGGACCTGCAGCCGGGCTACATCATCATCTACGCCAAGGGCCACAGCGGGCGGACGACGTTCCCAAGTGCGCTCAAGACCGAGCACGAGAAGCTGGGCGGCGACATGCTCGAACGTTTCCGCAAAGTGACCCGCAAGACCGGCACCCGGCTCTTCCTCTACTACAGCGGCCTGCTGGACGGGATCGCCGGCGCGCGCCACCCGGAGTGGGGCCAGCAGGCCAGCGGCAACAAGCCGCCGCAGGGCTTCGCAGAGTTCGGACAACTCTTTACCGCCTATGGCATGTGCCCGCAAAGCCCGTACTGGGACCAGTGGGTGGCCGTGCACCTGGACGAGATGATGCGTTACGAGCCGGATGGGATCTGGGTGGATGGCGACTGGTTTGGCCCGTGCCACTGTGCGCGTTGCAACGGCAAAGACTGGGGCAAGATCCTCCACGGCTGGCATCTCAAGTTCCGCGATTTCATCAAGGCGCGCCGCCCGGGCTGCCTGTACAGCGCGGGCAATGTGAGCGCGCGCCGCGAATACAATGAGGCTTTCGACTGGCGCTCCGGCGACTGGTTTTCGCCCAACAACCATCGCTTGCAACAGAGCATCACGATGCGGCGCTACACCAACAGCGGGCTGCCCTATGATGCCTTCACCTGCGACACGGTCTTCGTGCATTCGCGCCCGCAGATTCGCGCCCGCACCAAGCCTTTGTGCCGGATGTTGCAGGAAGGCGCGGGCGTCATGGCCAACGGCGGCCTGTGGGGCTATTGGACGTACCCGATGCCCGACGGCGCGTTCGTGCCGTCGCGGATGCGCCAGGCCAGGCAGGCCGCGGAGTTCGCGCGCGCCCGCAAGGACGTGTTCCTGCGCACGCAGAGCGCGCGCTGGACGGCCATCCTGGACGCGGAACCGCGGGCAGCGATGTGGTTTGGGAACAGCTTTTGGGGCGCGGGCAAAGCGCTCATTTCTTTGCACCGTGCGCCGGACCTGATCGAAGAGAGCGACCTGGCGGAGCAGCGGCCCTATGACCTGATTGTGGTGCCGCACCAAGCCGCGCTCAGCGCCGAAACGGTGGGGCGGCTCGAGAAATTCGTGCAGGCCGGCGGCAAACTGCTGAGCGAAGGCGCTGCGATCGCCTCGCCTGAATTGCAGCGCCTGCTGGGCGTAAGCCTGGCGCAGCGCGGGGCGCTCACGGATGGCCATGTGCTGCTCAAGAAAAAAGCGCCGGCCGGGGTCTATGCGCCGTGGGACAAGCTGGAGCTGCGCCAAGCCCAGGAATTGTACCCGCTCTACCGCGCCTGGGACGACTCCAATCCGGAGGCCGGCCGCATCCGCGGCAGCTATCCGATCACCGGCCTGGTGGATGAGGAGCACCCGGATCCCGCGGGTTTCCCGGCGGCGACGCTGCGGCAACTGGGGCAGGGCGCAGCCATCCACATCGCCACCGCCTTCTTCGACACTTACTGGAAGTTCGGCAATCCCGACATGCTGGCCTGGCTGCGCGAGATCTACACAAGTCCTCACACTCTTTCCCGATCATTGACTTCAATGCGTTGATACTTCTTGCCCCGCGCAATGCTTCGCTTG
>JBEKKG010000517.1:0-5795 GCA_050010835.1 Planctomycetota bacterium | reverse complement strand
GCTCCCCACAACAGCCATCGGACGCGCAGCCCAAAGGCGTCGCGGGCATGTTCAATGCGCCCCACGGCGCGAACGCCTGAAGAGGGTCGAAGCGGGTGGGCGGTTCCGTCTCCCGCCCGAGGGCGCCAGCTTCCGTCGGCAATTTCCACTCTTCCCAGGTTGGCGACATGGTCTTCTCCGGCATGTTTTCCCTATTCCCTTATTCGTACCGGTTCCCCGTGGCCTTTACTGCGAACGGACACCCGATGACGGGTAATCACTGCGCAAATTTCCTCAACGGCGGCAGGCTTGGCGGGGGGGTGGGCGCTCGTTGGCGTAGTCCAGCGGCGTCCAGCCCTTGTCATCGCGGGTGTTCAAGTCCGCGCCGCGGTCCACCAGGAACCGGATCAGCTCCAAGGGGTTGCCCCATTCGGCGGCGTGGTGGAGCACGGTTCTATGGTGCAGCGCGGTGTCTTCTGCGTTCAGGTCGCTGCGGCTTTCCACAAGCAGCTTGCAAATCTCGAGGGCCGCGCCGGGGTTGCGGCGCGGGCGCACGGCCCAGAGGAGCGGGGTGCCGCCTTGGCAGCAGACGTGGACCAAGCGGCGGTTCTGCGCCACGCGCTGCTTGACCACGTCCGTCATGCCGAACGCGCAGGCCGTGCAGAGGTCCACCTGCGCGCCGCGCGAGATGAGAAAGTCGGCGACGGCCTCGCACTCCGGGCATTCGCTGGGTGTCAACGCGGCGCGCTGCAAGGGCGTGCGGCCCTGGCCATCCTCGGCATCCAGCAACGCGCGGTTTTCATCCAGCAGTTTGCGGACCTGCTCCAGCAGCCCGGCCCGCGCGGCCGTGTGGATGTCGCACCACGCGCCTTGTTCCACAAGGAACCGCGCAATCTGCGCGTGCTTGGGCCGCTCCCAGGAAACGTTCTCGGCGGCCAACTCCACCGCGCGCAGCCTTCTGCGGGGAGTTGGCGGTTCGGCAGGGGCAGCGTGCGCACTATCCTTCTGGGCAAGCCCAAACGGAGGGCCGCGGGGAGTCGGGCGTCCCCATGCGCCCTCGGGTTCAAGTGACCTGCCGGGGTGCTCGTCCGCCCATCCGCCACCCGCCCCGCCAGGACGGCCCGCTCCGCTTGGCGGGTGCGAGTCCACAAGGCTGTGGTCCTGCGCAACAAGTTCCTTGACCCTGTCCAAGTTGCCGGACTCGACCGCCGCCAGCAATTCGGCCTGCCCAGGCGTAAGCGCTGCATCCTGGCCTTCTTCTTCCTTGCGCTCCTCGCTCATACAGGGAGTTCCCGCGTTCATCCCCTCTTGCTCCCTTAATCCACGCCCTGCCAGCCCCCTCACCCTTCCCTCTCCCTCCAGGGGAGAGGGTAGGGTGAGGGGCCGGTTATGCCCCCCCGCGTCCCTGCCCTGGATAATGCGGGCGGAGGCGTGTGCTGTCCAGGGAGTTTCCATTGTTGCAAGTCCGTCACCTCCACCTGCCTAAAATGCCCTTGGCCTTCGGGTGGAGGGACTGCTCGGTTGCTTGCAGTTCCTTGAGCGGGTCGAAGCCACCCCATTCCGGCCCACTGGTGAGTCTCTGGCAGAAGGGGCATTCTTTGCCGGCAGCGCAATCTTTGAGGTGCGCGTACCACTTCTCCTTGCTATCGAACTGGTCAGATAGCGGCAAACGCCCTATGGCTAAGATGTTATGAGAGACACACCAGTACGGAAGGCAGTTACCTTCTGCAACGTTCTGTCGCATGATTGCTCACTTTCTGCACAGGGTTTGCAGGCTTCTTGAGTAGAATCCGAAGACCCTTACCAATGAAGTGGCGTCAACTGGCGCATCCTTGGAACGCGCGGCTTGAAGGGTTTCGGCGAGGAACTTATCCAGGAGTTGCTTGGGGATTACGACCTTCGGGTCACCAGGATCCACGACTTCCAGCCCCTTTCTCTTTTCGACTTCGCGTTCGGCATCCTCTATGCCATTGACCACGCTGGGATTGAGCTTCTCCGATAATTCCTTGAACTGGGGGCGTTTCTGCAGTCTATAGATGGTGGCACTGGAAAGCCCCTTGAAGGCTGGACTTGTGCCTCTAAGGTTCTTTGCAGCTTGGGAAGCGACTCCACCTGTCCTGGCCAACTCCCGGACTATGATGCGCCACTGGACACTGTTGTACATGATGATCTCCTTATCATGGGTTCTTCTGCTCATCTGCTCTTCAGAGCGATGGTCCCTATTGTATACTACGTAAATCCCATCTGAAGGATGGTTTCGGGGCTGCTATACTGCTTGACAAAGGGATCGAGTTGGGTACGCTGTGTGTGGAATCAAGTCCAAAGGAGAACTTCATGAAGATTCGGCTTCTCGCGTGCCTCCTGCTGCTCGGGGCGGCCTTCGGCTTCAGTGCGGACAACGCCCCGCCGGTCCAAGGCGGCGCACAGGGGACGGGCAGTGCGCAGGCCGAACAGGTGGCCAAGGGGCTGCGTGTCTTCACCTGCGGCCACAGTTTCCACGCGCCTTTCCTGCCGGGCTGGCTGAGCGACATCGCCAAGTGCGCTGGCATCCAGGACCACGAGATCGCCGGCGTCAACATGATCGGCGGCTCGCGCGTCATCCAGCATTGGAACGATGCGAAGAACAAAGCCAAGGAGGCCCTGACTGAAGGCAAGGTGGACGTGCTCACCCTCTCGCCCATGCACAAGGCCGACGAGGGCATTGACAAGTTCGCCCAACTGGCCCTGGAGCACAATCCGAAGATCCGCATCACGATCCAGGAGTTCTGGATTCCCTTCGATAAGAACGAGTGGCCCTTCAAGGGCAAACAGGAGGAGGTGGATCCCAACGCCGCCACCGGCGAGGGTCTGCGGCAACTGCACGAGCCTTATTTCAAGGCTATGGATGAGTACGTCGCCAACCTGAACAAGAGTCTGGGCAAGGAGGTGCTTTTCGTCGTGCCTATGGGACAGGCCGTGCTGGCCCTGCGCGAGAAAATCATCGCGCACCAGGCGCCCGGCATCGAGAAGCAGTCGGACCTCTTCACCGACAAACTCGGCCACCCCCAGGCGCCCTTGATGGCCTTGTCGGGCTACTGCCATTTCGCCGTGATCTATCGCCGCACCCCCGTCGGTCTGCCGATGCCTCCCAAACTCGCAGCCAGCCGCTTCAAGAACGAAGACCTGAACCGCCTGCTGCAAGAACTGGCCTGGGATGCCGTCACGCACCATCCCCTTAGCGGCGTGAAGTAGGCTTCTGCCTCAAGCTTGCAGTAGCGCCGGGCGGCCCCGGAGTTTATTCTGCAGCGCGTGGGGAACGCCGTCTCAGAACGAACTATCGCCTTGGTGGTGGAGCAGCCGGGGAACTGCAAGCTGCTGAAGACCGGCGATCGCTGGCTGGTCGCAGGACGCGAGATCAGCGCGGCCGGCAATGCCAGGCTGTGCGGAAACGGAGTCTGCGCGCTCTTCCCGAAACTCCAGCAAGTCCTGGACATGCTGCAAACGCTGGCGCCGGAAGCGGGCCTCCTCAAGAACTCTCTGTCTTGCGACACGCCGGGCTGCGGCGCCCTGTTCCGCATGGAGTTGTCAAAGGCGCAGGACCAGCCTGTGGGCGTAACCATCTCGCAGCGGGTGAGGCAGGCAGCCGCGCTGTCGCAGAAGAGCGCGCCTTTTCTGTGGCGCGTGCCGGGCATGGCCGGCGAACTGGTCCGGGCGGGCAAGAAGACCCGCTATGAAGACGGCCAGGTCATCCTGGCGCAAGGCGTGCTGGGCCAGCACCTGTATATCGTCGCGGAAGGGGCCGTAGACGTGGCCCGGCGCAGCGAAGGCAATGAGGAGACCGTGCTGGTTACGCTCGGCCGCGGCGACTGCTTTGGCGAAATGTCCATCCTCACGGGCGAGCTTACTTCGGCCGCAGTCCGCTCGCACGGCAACTCGGCCATCCTCGCCATCCGCAAAGACGAACTGGAAGCGCTGCTGGGGCGGCAGCCGCTGCTGGCGCGCGAGTTCTCCAGGCTGCTGGCCGAGCGTCTCAAGGCCACCAATGCGTCGCTGCAAAGCGAGCTCAGCCGCGGCATTATCGGCAAACTTTCGATGATCTCGCTGGTGGACCTGGTGCAGACGTTCAGCCAGAGCCGCCGTACCGGGACGCTGGTGCTGAATTACCAGGGCGAACAGGGCCGGCTGGGGTTCCGCGAGGGGACCTTGTGCACGGCGCAGGCCGGCAAACTGCTGGGCGACGAAGCCTTCTTCAAGACCGTCTCCTGGCCGGATGCTGCTTTTTGCTTTGAGCCGGACGCACCGGCGGCCGGCGCCCCAGGCAAAGTCTCGTCGGACACCATGAGCCTGCTGATGGAAGCGGTGCGGCGGCTGGATGAGGGACGGGCCAGATAAGGCCGGCGTAAACGGCAACAGAATTGAAAATTGCAAATTGAAAATTGAAAATTGGACTGCGCACGTTGGGGGGCCTTCCTAAATTTTCAATCGTTGTTTGTTCTGTGCCCCCCCGTTGGCAAGAGAAATCCTGAGACTTCGTGCGCCCTTCCCTGTATAAATCATCTGTCTGGTGTAGACTAAATGAGGTTTGAGAGACCAGAGGGTCTGAGCGCCAGGAGGCACAACCATCCTTTCTCCGGAACAATGTTCGGACAAGCACACGCGGGAGTTTTTGGAACGCCACGGCGACGTGTGCGCGGCGCGGAGCGCCAATCTGCGCCAGAAGCTGTGGTACTTCGTCCTGGTCCCCGGCCTGCTGCTGCTCTGTTTCTGCCGCGACTACAAGGTGTCCTACACGGTGCTGACCTTCGTTCTGTGCGGCTTCTACGGCATCGTGATTTTCTTCCGGCTGGCCAGCGTGGCCTTGGCGCTGCTGCGCACCAGTGAGCAGAAGGTGACGGCAGAGGAGCTTCAGGCGCTGTCCGAGGCGGACCTGCCGCTCTACACGGTGCTCGTGCCCATGTACAAAGAGCCCGAGGTGGCACAGAAGATTGCGCGCACCGTGACGCAGCTCGACTACCCCGTTGACAAGCTCGACGTGAAACTGCTGCTGGAGGAAGACGATGCGCCGACGCGGGCCAAGATCAGCGAGGTGCTGGACTCCTTGCCGCCGTGCGTCGAGGTGATTGTGGCCCCGGTCGTGCCCAAGGGCCAGCCGCGCACCAAGCCGCGGGCTTGCAACTGGGGTCTGGAGAAAGCGCGCGGCAAGTACCTGGTGATCTACGACGCCGAGGACCAGCCGGACCGCGACCAGTTGAAGAAGGCCGTCGTCGTCTTCCGCCGCCTCGAAGCCCAGGGAAAAACAAAGGTTGCCTGCTTGCAGGCCAAGCTGAACTACTTCAACTCCGGCCAGAACGCGCTGACCAAGTTCTTCACCCTGGAGTACACCAACTGGTTCGACCTGTTCCTGCCCGGCCTGCACGCCGTGCGCACGCCCATTCCTCTGGGCGGGACGTCCAATCATTTCCTCACGGACGTGTTGCGGCAAATGGATGGCTGGGACCCCTTCAACGTGACCGAGGATTGCGATCTGGGCATGCGCTTGACGCGCCACGGGCATGAGACCGAGGTGCTCGACTCCACCACTTGGGAAGAGGCCAACAGCCGGCTGGGCAACTGGATCCGGCAGCGCAGCCGCTGGATCAAGGGTTATTTCCAGACCCATCTGGTCCACACGCGCGACGCGGTCTTGCCGGGTGTGGTGCTGGCCCTGATGTTCTTCTGGTTGTGCAAGGTCTTGGATCAGGACCTGCGCGCCCCGTCGCTGGCTGACGACCTGCGCACGGCGATCAAGGGCTTCCGGTGGGCCTGCGTGGTGCTCGGCCTGGTCTCCGTGCGCCTGT
>JBEKKG010000516.1:0-5798 GCA_050010835.1 Planctomycetota bacterium | reverse complement strand
GAGAAGGCGCACCGCTTCCCCGGCCGGGCCATCATGGTGTCTGCGACCCACAACCATGCCGGGCCGGCGGTCGAGGGAGGCGTCGATTTCCCGCGCGATGAGGCCTATGTCGAAACACTGACGACGAAGATCGTTCAGGCGTTCGGCGAGGCGCTGGCGGGGATGCAGAACGCCGAGATCGGCGCATCAAGCGTGTTCGAGTGGCGAATCTCCCACAACCGCCGCGTGGTGATGCGCGACGGCACGGTGAAGACGCACGGCGCCTTCGCGGATCCGAACGCTCTCTGCCTCGAGGGGCCGATAGACCCGGAGGTCGGGGTGCTCGCGGCGCGCGGCGGTGATGGGCAACTGCTCGGCCTGCTGGTGAACTTCTCCTGCCACCCGACTCATCACGGCGGCGACACCGTCCTCTCCGGTGGGTATCCGGGCGTGCTGGCGAGAACGATGAAGTCGCGCGGCTGCCCGGTCGCTCTGTTCTTCAACGGCGCGGCCGGCAATCTCCACACCAGCGACCCGGCGGCGGGGGGAGCCGACATGGGCATGGAGGCCGCCGGCATGGCGCTTGCTGAGGACGCTTCGGCCGCACTGGCGAAGATGAGCTTCAGTGGCGATATCCGCGTTGCCAGTGTGTCACGACTCATCAGCCTTCCCTACCGCACGCCCACGGACGCCGAGATCCACGGCACGATTAGGGGCGCGCAGCGCTTCATCGATCCCGCCATCTACGACCGCGGCATGGCCCGGCTGGTGGAGATGATCAGGAAGCAGGGCGCTCAGCCGGCCGAAGTCCAGGTGATCTCCGTTGGACCGTATGCCTACGCTGGCGTCCCGGCCGAATACTTCGTCCAGCACGGCCTGCGTATCAAGGAGGAGTCGTATCCGCGCCATGCGCTGGTGATAAGCTGCACCAATGGTATGGTCGGCTACGTGCCCCACACGGACGCGTTCCGGCGCGGCGGCTACGAGACCACGTTCTTCGGGAGCAGCAGGCTGGCGCCGGAGGCGGGGGACCTGTTGATCGGGTGTGGGCTCAACATTATAAGGAAAATTCGAAACTCGAAATCCGAAATTCTAAGGAAAAGATCTTGACAATAGTATCGCTGGTGGTACTATACATGCGATTGCGGAACTGGGACCTGCAATCACATGTCTGCGATGGGTTGATGGGGGGAGGCAGAAAGTGGTTGGAGGTTGCCCATGTCTACAGAACTGGGGACGAAGAAGGTAGTGCTTTTGATCCCGTTGAAACTCAATGACGGGAGCCCCGTACCAAAGGAGGTCCTGGCCAGCATTGGTGTTCGTTTGTACGGGCTGTGCAGTGGCTACACCAATCGAGGACCAGTCATAGGCGCATACAGGATGGCGGATGGGAGGAAGCAAACTGATCCGTCTCGGGAGATCTGGTGTTTGGTTCAGCCTTCGCAACTGGATCAACTAAGGGACTTGGTGCGGCAATTTGGGCGGGAGTTGGGTCAGGAGTCCATGTACTTTGAGGTAACGGGCAGCGAAGTTGACTTCATCAGTTAACCTTGTCGAGTGGTGTCGAAAATGAAAAACCCAAAAGAAGTTCTGGAGCAGGCACGGCACCTCGCCGGCACGGTCACGGCTTGGGCCGACCTGGAGAACTCGTTTTTCGAGCCGGACACCGGGTTGCTTACCAAGGCCTACCCAACGCGCGAAGAACGCGAAGAGTTCATGAAGACAGAGGAATTCAAGGAAATTGAAAAGTTGCTGGGCGACGCGATAGACCGTTCCGGCGTGATCGCCGGTGCAACTCCGCAGAAGAGCGGGCGCTTTGTAGTGCGTTTGCCGAGAACGCTGCATGAGCGGCTTGAACTTGAGGCCGTGGAGGAGGGGGTCAGCCTCAATCAGCTTGTGGTTTTCAAGCTCGCGGCGCAGCTCAGCACCTTGAGAACGCCGCGCCGGGCACGTGCCAAGGCTAGCGCTGCTCGCTAAACCCGCGAATTCTCCTTGATGTACCCAATCAGCTCATCCACCTGGCAGAAGCACAGCCCCGTCACCGTGTCCGCGCAGCCGTAGTAGATGGCCATGCGGCCGCTCGGCGCGTCCACCAGCGCCGCACAGGGGAAGACGACGTTGGGCACGTCGCCGGCCAGTTCGTAGAGCGCCTGCGGGGAGATGATGTACGGCGCGGTGCGGTAGAGCACCTTCCACGGCTCGTTCAGGTCCAGCAGCGCCGCGCCCGCACTGTAGACGAAACCGTTGCAGGACGTCAGCACGCCGTGATAGATCAGCAGCCAGCCTTCCTTGGTTTCGATGGGGATCGGGCCGGCGCCCACTTTGGTGCTCTGCCAGCCGCCGTTGGGCCGCATCACCCAGCGGTGGCAGCCCCAGTGGACCAGGTCGGGGCTTTGGCTGATGAAGATGTCGCCGAAGGGCGTGTGGCCGTTGTCGCTGGGGCGGTTGAACATCAGGTACTTGCCAGCGATCTTGCGCGGGAAGAGCACGCCGTTGCGGTTGAAGGGCAGGAGCGAGTTCTCCATTTTGTGGAAGGTCTTGAAGTCCTTGGTCCACGACATGCCGATCGTCGGGCCGTGGTAGCCGTTGCACCAGGTCACGTAGTAGCGATCTTCAAGCCAGCAGACCCTGGGGTCGTAGCCGTATTCCCAGTGCAGCACCGCGGGGTCTTTGTCATCGCTGACGAATTGAATGCGTTCCGGGTTGATCCGCCACTTCAGGCCGTCTTTGCTGAAGCCCACGTGAAGCTGCATGAAGCGCCGCTTGTCGTCGCAGCGGAACACGCCGGCGAACTCACCCTTGAACGGCACGACGGCGCTGTTGAAAATGCTGTTGGAGGTTGCCGTCAAGTCGCGCGGAATGACCGGGTTGCGGCTGTAGCGCCACACCACGGTCTTGCAGTCCCTGGGCCTGTCTTCCCAAGGCAGGTTCGGCAGCGCCTGGCCCAGGATGGTGGCGGAACGAACGGTCTTCTTCATGGCTTTCCTTTCTCCCTTGGCTGGTTCGAGACCTGCATAACTTCTGTATTCCGAGCTGCGCGCGTTAGCAAGCGGATAACTCGTCCACCGCAGAGACGCAGAGACGCAGAGAGCGCAGAAAAGAGCAGGAAAAATGGACAGAATAATTTTCGCAATTCTTTCTTCACTCTGCGTTCTCTGCGCCTCTGCGGTGAATAGTTTAGGCTAATGCCTGAAGTTCATTGCCGGCTGGCCAAATGATAGCTCGCCGGCCGGGGGGCGCTCCTCACAGCGGGCTGAACTCGCTGCGGCCGGGCCAACTGCGGGGTGGCGAGAGGGGGCTGTGGGGTCTGTGAAGGCTGCGGAGGGAGCGGGGGCGAACCGCACGAGGGGCCGAGGAGTTCGGCGCCGGCCTGGTTGCCGGCGACCAAATCCTGCGGACGCAGGCCGGCCGGCGGCACGGGCAGCGGCGGTATAGCGGGCCGCGGGAGCGCTGCCGGCGGCTTCATTGCCGGTCTCGGCTCGGGCGGCGCGGCAGGGCTATTGCCGGCCTGGCGGGAAGACAAGCCGTGCGAAAGGTCCGTGATCTCACCCGGTTCCACCCAGCCCAGCCGCCCGCGCGCGGCGCGTTCCCAGGCTTGGGGATCGTTCTGCTGCAATTGCTTGAGGCTGCGCTGCAATCTCGCCAATTCGCGTTTCTCGGCTTCAAGATGGGTCTTGAGCACCTTGGTGCGCTCAGCCAACATGCCGAGTCGCTCGGCTTGCGGAGCAAAGACAAAGAGGAACCACGCGGCCATTACGGCGAGGAATATGACCCAGTAAGCCAGGTCGTGAACGCCCAGATTGTCGGCGTTGTGAGGGACAGGCTGCAAGCCTGGACAACGGAAAATCTGCGACGTGACTTCCCACACCGCACGCGCCGCGCGCGTAACTCGATTTTCCTGATCGGACACAACTCCCCCCTTGTGCTCCCCGGTAGACTATCGGCAGAAGCAGTGCGAGCCTTGAAGGGAAAGTGGCTAGTGGCTGGTGGCCAGTGGCTGAAAGTCCCACGCCTGGACTGCTTTCATTCCCGCGGGGCTGTCCCAGGCCAGGCCCAGCGGCGTCACAGATATCCAGCCCTCGCGCAGCGCCACAGCGTCCACGTCCGGGCTGGTGTCGCGAAAATACATGGCGCCTTCAAGACGGAAGCGGCGCCGCTGACCTTCGGGAGCTTCCTCGACATAGAACTCCTTGAAGCCGCTTTTCCCATGCTGTGTGACGCGCGTCCCCTTTATGCCGGCCAGCGGACGATTGGGCAAGTTGACGTTCAAGACCGTCCATTCCGGCAGGCCTTTGCCGAGAACCAGGTCAAGCAACGGCATGGCCAGCTCAGCCGCCAGCGCGAAATGCCAGATGCCGTTGGCGGGGATGTCCAGCGACAAAGCCACGGCGGGGATGCCGTACATGCACGCCTCCACCGCGCCTGCCACGGTGCCTGAATACAAGACGTTCAGCCCCACGTTCGGCCCGCGGTTGATGCCGGACACAACCAGCTCGGGCACGAAGTCGGGGAAGAGATTGGTAATCGCGAGCTTCACGCAATCCGCCGGCGTCCCCGCCACCCGATAAGCCGGCACGCGCTCAAGGCTGTCCGAGAGCGTGACCGGTTCCGTGTAGAGCGGCGCGTGCAGCGTCATGCAATGCCCGACGCCGGACTGTTCTTTCTCCGGCGCCACCACGCGAAGTTCATAGCGTCCGGTGCGGAGGAGTTCGCTGGCGAGAGTGGTCAGGCCAGGCGAGGACAAGCCGTCGTCGTTGGTGAGCAGAATCCGCTTCATGGGAGGGGGATTCTATTGCCACAACGCTTTTTTGCCACAGAGGACACAGAGAGAATTTTGGATTTTGGATTGGCCAGAGCCGTTTCATAATTCCCATGCTTCCCATTCTTCCCATTCGGTTTTCGAGTTTCAGTTTTTGTCTTTGCCTTTATTCTTGTGTTTATGCGTGTGCATCTCCAATACGGCAGCGAAGGACTTGAGGCCGAGATCCCGTCAACCAATGTGACGATCCTTTCGCCACGGTTCGTTGCCGGCCTGCCACACGAGGCGGCCTCCTTCCGCGAGGCGGTTCGCGCTCCGCTCAACTCGCGGCCCTTGAAGGACCTGGTGGCCGCCTCAGACCGGGTGGCCGTAGTCGTTCCCGACGTCACGCGGCCCTTCCCCAGCGACCGGGTCCTGCCCTGGTTCTTCGAGGAGTTGGCCCACCTCCCCGCCGAGCGCTTCACGATCATCGTCGGCACCGGCTCGCACCGGGTCAACACGCCCGAGGAACTCGAACGCATGCTGGGGCGGGACATCCTGCGCCGCTATCGCGTCGTGAACCACAATGCCCACGACCCGGCGACGCTGGCGCCGGTAGGGGTCCGAGCCGCGACCGTGAGGGAGCGGTCGTCACTGCCGCTTGCTGACGCGCGCGGCTCGGACTGCCCCGTCCTAATGAACAAGGAGTACGTGGCAGCCGATAAGCGCATCATCCTGGGGTTTATCGAGCCGCATTTCATGGCAGGCTTCTCGGGCGGCTACAAGGGCGTCTTCCCGGCCGTGGCCGGCATTGCGGCCATCATGCGCTACCACAGCGCCGCGGTGATCGCTGACCCGCGCAGCACCTGGGGTGTGCTGGAAGGCAATCCCACGCAGGCTCTCGTGCGCGCCAACGGCGCACTCCTGCCCGTGGACTTCTGCATCAACCTGACGCTGAACCGCCAACGCCGGATCACGCGCTTCTTCTGCGGCGAGACGCTGGCCGCTCACACCGCGGGCTGTGCGTTCTCCAAAGAAACCGCTATGGTGGCGTGCAGACATCCCTTTCCAATTGTCGTTA
>JBEKKG010000515.1:0-5802 GCA_050010835.1 Planctomycetota bacterium | reverse complement strand
CAGCCGGGGACCTCGGGTTTGCAACAGGCCCATATACCCGAATTTTGGCCGCCCTGCTTCCGCCACAAGAGTAAGAGCTGCGGACCCACAGCGTTCCCCGGCATGGCTGAAAATGTGGCTGAGCATCTGGCCTGCGCCACGGCCTTCACCTTGCATCCGCGAACTTTGGTTATGTCCAGTTTGATATCCAGTGTGGGATTATTGCCCGCCTTGTGGTTAAGGCACAGCACCTTGCCTTTGGCCGCATCGTCTTTGAGGGAAACGTCGCCGGCGTCCTTGAGCGACCAGCCCTCGGGCAGTTGCGTCAGGTCCAGCGTCTTGAAGTCCACGGACACCAGCGGGTCGGCGGCCTTGGCGGCGCCGGCCAGCAAAACAAGCACCGCGGCACAGGCCGCCCAACCGCGCCAGGAAAGAGGAACGGGATTTCCGGTGCTGCCGGTCCGCAATGCGCGCATAAGTTCCCCCTTGCCAGCCAAGACCCAGACTAGCTCAGTATACACCGGGTGGCAAGGGCAGAGCTATACCGTCTGCGGCTTTGCCTGTGCCTGAGTTTGGCCCTTGACACCAATTTCCTGCCGGGTGTAATCACCGTCCTGCCAGTAACTGTTCAGGGCACGGATACACGCTGGGGGTGGGACAGCCTATGGCCGGCAACGTCTCTGACGAAGCCTTCGCCCGCGCCGCGCAACAGGGCGGCGTGGTGAGCTATGACGACGTGGAGGCCGCCCGCGCCGCACAGGCTGAGAGCGCAAAGAAGGGCGTGGCGGTCTCCCTCGCTGAGCTTCTCGTGCGGCAGGGCGTCATTACCGTCAAGACCCGTGAGAATATCGAGAAGAAAGCTCTTGCGCAGCAGGCCGGCGGCCTGATGCAGCTCGGTCCGTACAAGCTCATCAGGAAGCTGGGCGAAGGCGGGATGGGCGCCGTCTATCTGGCCGACGACCTTAACGTCGGCCGCAAGGTCGCCGTCAAGGTGCTGCCCAAGAAGAACGCCAGCGATCCAGATTTCCTCACGCGTTTCCGCCGCGAAGCCAAGGCCGCCGGTGCGCTCAACCATGTCAATATCGTGGGCGCCTACAACACAGGTGAGGACCTGGGGTTTCACTACCTGGCGATGGAGTACTGCGAAGGCGCTCCGCTCGACAAAGTGCTCAAGCGCGACGGCCGGTTGCCGTGGGACAAGGCGCTGGAAATCATAGTCCAGGTCGCGCACGGCCTCAAGCACGCGCACGATCACGGTTTTATCCACCGCGACATCAAGCCCGCCAATATCATGCTGTGCAATGCGTCTGGGAGCGCCGGCGTCCCGCCGGCCGGAGCCGGCAAGATGCCGGCGCTCCCAGAAGGCTTCGTGGCCAAGATTCTTGACCTGGGCCTGTCGAAGAACGTTGGCGCGGGCGAGCAGTCCTTTGTCACGCAGACGAACGTGGCGCTGGGGACGCCGCACTACATCAGCCCCGAACAGGCGACGGGTGACAAAAACATTGACGGGCGCACGGACATTTATTCGCTGGGGGTAACGTTCTACCATCTCGTGACGGGCCAGACGCCCTTCCAGGGCTCGACCTCCGCGATCATCTTGGGCCAGCACATCAGCCAGAAGTTGCCGAACCCGCAGGCTCTCAACCCGGAGATCCCGGATGGCGTGGTGTGCGTCATCCAGAAGATGATGGCCAAGAAGCCCTCCGACCGCTACGGCGGCTGCCAGAAACTCCTTGACGACCTGGAGATGGTGAGAGAGGGGCAGATGCCGAGCCAGGCGGCTGTCCCGCTGCGGCCAGTGACCACGCGGCAGCAGGCGCCGGCAGCGCGGCGCGCGACAAAGCGGCAGGCAGCAGTCCAGGCTGAAGCGGGCGGCGCAGCACCGCTGTCCGGCAAGAGGAATGTGTACCTCGCCGCCGGGATTGGCGCGCTGATCCTGCTGGCGCTGGTCATCGGTCTTGTATTCAGCGGCAGCCGCAGCAGCGAGCAGCAGGCCGCCGTTCGCGCCGCTGAAGATAAACGCAAGGCTGAGGCCGATAAGACGGAGCAGAAACGAAAGGCTGAGGCCTCGCGCCTGAAGGACGAGGCGGCACGGCTCCAGGAAGAGTGGCGCAAGCTGTCCGACACCAAGCGCAAGGCCGAAGAGACGCGGTTCGAGGTGGAGAAGCGGAAGCTGGCCGAGGAACGGCGGAAGCTGGAGGAGGCACGGGTAGCGGCGGAGGCGGAGGCCAAGGCGAAGAAGAAGCCTGAAACGGCAGTCACGAAGGTTGAGCCAGCGCCCGTGCAACCCGAAACCAAGGCCGTTCAGCCCGCAGTTGGCAATGTGTCCGCTGTTTCCGCCGTGTCCGCCGAATACTCTCTGGCGAAAGAAGAGAAGGCGCAGCAGCTCTTTAGCGCAGTCCTCAAGGAGACCGCGCC
Source organism: Planctomycetota bacterium (assembly GCA_050010835.1). GTDB lineage: Bacteria > Planctomycetota > SZUA-567 > H5-PLA8 > H5-PLA8 > JAPLOD01. The sequence continues at coordinate 3,405 of JBEKKG010000515.1, read as the reverse complement.
GCTGCTGGCGCAGAACAAATTGAGCGAAGCCATCGCGGTGTTGGAACGCAAGGCCAAAGACCCGGCGCTTGCGGATGCGGCGGAGTTGCTCAAGCAGGAGCAGGCCGATGTTGCAGCCGTGGTGGGGTTGCGGCGGCAGGCCATTGAGGCGCTGCGGAAGTTGGCGGGACAGCAGGTGGCGTTGAGGAAAGGCGGCACGGCGTTCAAGGGCAAGGTGGTGGGTGGCACGGGCGTCCCGCCCGTGGGCCATGGCCAGGATGCCTTGGCCACGGTCACCTTGGACGCGGGCGGAGCGCAGATGCCTTTTAGCGCGCTGATGCTCTCCCCGGAAGACGTGGACCAGTATGCGCCCGTAGGGCAATCCTCTGGATTGCCTACGCAACCCGGAGGGTTGCGCCACGAAGATCTGCGTCGGCGTGGGTTGCTTTTCCTTTACGCAGGGGACACGGCCAAGGCCAAAGAATACTTCACGAAGGCCGCCGCGCATTTTGCCAAGTTGCGCGAGACCGGATTGCGGGACCAGGACCAACAATTTGGCAAAGTGTTGGACAACGACCTCGACCGCCTCACCGCGCTGGAACTTGGGGAGCCCGAAATGGCCGCGCTGAAGGCGTGGAATATAGCGGAGAAGCTTTTCGCGGCACATGCCATCGAGAGCGCCAAGGCGGCCTATGAGGCGTTCCAGCGCGAGCATGGCAGGTCGCAGACGGCGGCGAAACAGACCGCGCTGCTGAGGGAAAGGTACACGGCCATTGCGAAGGCCCTTGGGCCGCCGAAGCAGCTTGCGCTGGACTTGGGCGGAGGCGTGAAACTGGAGCTGGTGCTCGTCAAGGCGGGCGAGTTCGTGATGGGGTGTGACAACGAGAAACCTGAGGAAAAGCCCGCCCACAAGGTGAAGATCAGCAAGCCGTTCTACATTGCCAAGTATAAGACTACCGTGGCGCAGTTCAGGGCGTTCGCTGAAACGGCAAATTACCGGACGCAGGCGGAGCAGGACGGAAACAAGGGCTGGATCTGGGAAGGCAATGTGCACAAAGAAGCTGCGGGCATCAACTGGAAAATGCCCGGGTTTCCGCAGGAGGATAACCATCCGGTATGTGTGGTTTCCTGGGATGACGTCCAGGAATTCTGCAAGTGGGCGGCCACGAAGACTGGCAGGACGGTTGGCCTGCCAACGGAGGCACAATGGGAATACGCCTGCCGGGCCGGAACCACAACCAGTTTCAACACCGGCGACGCGGATTCAGACTTGGACCAAGCTGCCTGGCTCGACAGGAACTCAGATAATCACACCCACCCCGTGGGCCAGAAGAAGCCCAATGCCTGGGGCTTGTACGATATGCACGGCAACCTCTTCGAGTGGTGCCAGGACTGGCGGCAGAATGATTACTACAAGGAATCGCCGGCTGCCGATCCCCCTGGCCCGGCGCTTGGCAAGGAGCGTATGGCGCGAGGCGGGTCCTGGGGCTCTCCAAGCGCCGGCTGCCGGTCCTCTGCGCGTATCGCCTCGGCCAGCCCGGCCTTCCGGTGTCCGAATTCCGGCTTCCGGGTCGTGGTGCTGGATGTGGCCTGGACAGACGCGCTCCTGCAACCTGCGGCGCCTATTCAGAAACCTGAAACCGCGGCGCCGGCGAGCCAAACGGCGCTGGATCTAGGGGGCGGCGTGAAGATGGAACTGGTGCCCGTGCAAGCGGGTGAGTTCATGATGGGGTCAGACAACGAGCAACCTGAAGAAAAGCCCGCCCACAAGGTGCAGATCGGCAAGCCGTTCTACATCGCCAAGTATAAGACCACCGTGGCGCAGTTCAGGATGTTCGCTGAAGCGGCGAAATACCAGACGCTGGCGGAGCAGGACGGCAATAAGGGCCATAGCTGGGGCCCGGAGGGGCGCTTGAAGGAAGTTGCGGGCGTCAACTGGAAGATGCCGGGCTTTCCGCAGGAGGACAGCCATCCGGTGTGCCTGGTGGCCTGGGATGACGCCCGGGAATTCTGCAAGTGGGCGGCCAGGAAGACCGGCAGGGCGGTGGCCCTGCCGACGGAGGCGCAATGGGAATACGCCTGCCGGGCCGGGACCACAACCAGGTTCAACACTGGCGACAAGGATTCGGACTTGGAGCAAGCTGCCTGGTTCGACGGCAACTCAGACCATCGGACCCACCTCGTGGGCGAGAAGAAGCCGAATGCTTGGGGCTTGTACGACATGCACGGCAACGTCTGCGAGTGGTGCGAGGACTGCTATCAGAAGGATTACTACAAGGAATCACCGGCCGCCGATCCGCCGGGGCCGCTGCCTGGCGAGCAGCGTGTGTTGCGGGGCGGATCCTGCAACTTTCCGCCCTGGTTCTGCCGGTCTGGTCATCGCGCCGCGGCCAGCCCGGTCATCCGGACCCCGGATATTGGCTTCCGGGTTGTGGTGGTGGGTGCGGTCGGGACTCCCTGACCCCTTGCCCTTTGCCTTTGTTGCTCTTTGGCCCTGCGTGAAGACTGGGCACAGGAAGTCTGGGCGCTGTAGCCCTAAGGCAACTGGCCGCGGGCGCCGCTGAGGTCAGTCGCAGCTTGTCTCACTGCTTCTCCTGCAGGTAATCGTGAAACCGCTTGTTAAATGCATCCATGTCCATCCCAATGTACTCCGCCAGGTTCGTCTTCGCGCCGTGGTACGAGTCGAAAAGATACTCCAGAAAATCCGCCGCATAGATGCCGTCGTCCATCTCCAGTTGACAGCGGCAGATCGCACCGGAGATATCGTAGTTGGCCCTGCGCCCAGGCTCCTGGTGGAACATGTGATACGTCAGTCCCATTATCTCGATGACTGCGGGCAAGGCACCTTCCTTCAGCAAGCGGGCAGCCTCGGCAACCGCTGGGTTTTTCAGTCCGGCAGGCACCGCCAGCTTGCCGTGGTTATCCGGTTCAGCCGCCTCCAAAGATACAGCCACGCCTTCGGTTAGCCAAGTCTGGGGGGCATAGCTGTGGGAGAATTCGCCAAGAATCTGATGCGTCACTTCATGCTGCATTACCTCCACCTGAAACGGCCCCCACTTCTGGTCGTGGTAGAAGAAGCTGGTGTGCAAGGCTGCGTCGTAGAAGCCTGCCGAGTTCAGCAATATGTCCTGCCCGCGGCCTTTGACTTCCTTCATGATGGTCGCCTGGAAATCGTCCTTCTTGCCGAAATAATGCACCACCATTTTTTGCGCTTTTTGCGGTCCAACCTGGCTGAAGAGCAATTGCCCTCCGCGCTTGGGTGAGCCGCGCAGGAAGAACTCCAGATATTGTCTGAAGCACAGCGCCCGGATGCTTTCCAGCCGCTCCGCCATTTCAATGGCCACTTTGCGTGTGGCCGTGGATTTGAGAATGAAAGCGTCGGTTTCGATTACCCACGGCGTGGCCAGGTTCGCGTGCGTCTTCTCG
>JBEKKG010000514.1:0-5810 GCA_050010835.1 Planctomycetota bacterium | reverse complement strand
GGTCTCGACGGGGGCGAGATGCCGCTTCTGCGGCAGGCCGAACCAGCAGTTGCAGTCGAAGAACTCCATCGGCGCCCTCCTGGAACCCCGGTATGGATACCAGACCCCGCGAGGGCTGTCCAGCACGTCCTACCGCGGGACGACTGGGAGACGGCGCGCAACGGATCCCTGCGTTGCCCTGCGTGCTCTGTCCGGCGCGACAAAGGGCGCGCCCGGTTGGGTGGCTACGCCCCCGCGGGTTCGGTGGCATCCAGTTGTCCAATCCTATCACCCCATACCAGCGTTGCGCCCAAAGTAAAGGCGTGTGGAGCATGCACCCGTTGCAGCGGCGTCCCAGAATCTGTACTTGCTGGCGTCCCCATAAGACACCATTATTCAGGATCCAGGCGGCCACCTTTGTTGCGCGTGTCCTTCAGTTGCGCGGCACCAGTCCGTGCCGCTCAGCCGATAGCCAACAAGGAGGCCCGCAGATGACGAACTCACACCTTCGGATCAGGTTTCCGTTGTGCTTCCTGTGCCTCGGCCTGCTGTGCGCATCAGCCGGCGCCGCCCATCTAGTCGAAGTCCGGACGGTGGACGATGAAACCGTCATGGTGTACTGGCACGATGCCGAGGTCGAATACAAGGATACCGGCACAGGCCCCAGCGCGTTCAAGGGCCTGGACAGCGCCGGGGAGGTGATCCACAAGTTTGACCCCCCGCTGGATACCGCCGCGGCCGTGGAGCCCAGGAACTACACGCTGGTCTCCACCACCGATCCCAACTACGCTGCCGCCGGTGCTAATCCGGTTTCGGCATTCCGCAAGACGAAAGTCAGCGGGACCGACCGTGCGTGGCCGAACTGCAATTGTACGCTCGAGCATACCGTCTTTCTGAAACTGCCCAAGAAGCTTCAGCAGGGCGCCACGTACACGCTGAGCATCGCCCCGGCCGTCAAGAGCGACCCGGCCTCGCGGGATTTCACCTTTGACGTCTGCTCCAGCGTCTCCGAGGCCCTCCACGTCAACATCATCGGGTACAACCCCGATCTCACCGCGATGAAATCGGCCGACCTCTACATGTGGCTGGGCGACGGCGGCGCGCGGGACTACTCCGGCTACGTGGGCAAGAAGGTGCTGCTCTACAACGTGGCCACCCGCACCAAGCAGGACGCCGGCTCAGTCTCGTTCTGGAAGAAGAGCGGGGCCGACCTCGGCGGCCGGAACCTGACCGCGTCCGACGTGTGGAATTGCGATTTCCCGTCCTTCACCGCCGCAGGCACGTACCGCCTGGTGATTGACGGCGTCGGCTGCAGCCCGGACTTCACGCTTGGCCGTTCCGTGTACTACGAACCGTTCAAGACCTCCATTCGCGGTTTTTTCTACATGCGCATCGGCGAGGACAAGGACATCAAGCCCGTGCCCCGCCAACCGCGCTTCATTCCCGGCAAGGATCCGCCCAACTTCAAGGTCTACCTGACCACCTACGGCCCGTTCCATCCCGACTGGAAGCGCTCCGGCGGCGACCAATGGGACAACCGCGACTGGTCGAAGTACAAAGAACCTGGCGAGCCCACCAACCCCAACGCCTGGGGCGGCCATTCCGACGCCTGCGACTGGGACCGCAATCTCTACCACATCTCGATCATCTGGGACCTCCTGCTGCCGTATCTCCTCAGCAACGGCAAGCTCAGCGACGATAACTGCCAGATCCGGGAAAGCGGCAACGGCATCCCCGACCTCATAGACGAGGCCCGCAACGAAGTGGATTTCTGGCTGCGGCTGCGCGACACGAAAGGCGGCTACTCGTGCGGCCTGAATAACCCCAGCGCGAATGACACGCTGATGTATCAGGCCGCCGCTTCGCCCTACATGGCCTGGGCCAGCGCCGCCAACGCCGCCATGCTGGCCGACTGCTTCCGGATCGCCGGCAAGGCAGACCTCGCCAAGCAGTACCAGGATTCAGCCCTGGAGGCGTGGAAGATCGCCAACGAAGAGGGGCTGGACCTCTCCAGCGGGATCGGCAATGGGCAGATGCGCGGGCGCGATCTGAAGTTCATGGCGGCGGCGTTCCTCTACAACGTTACCGGCGAGAAGACCTACGAGGACGCGATGGCCAAGGAGTGCGCCATCACGACGCCCACCTCGGAGGTAGACACCGGCAAGGGTAACCAACTTTGGGGCATGGCCGCCTACCTCATGTGCGCCAAGAACAAGTGGCGGCCGATCAACAACCCCCAACTGCTCGACAACATGAAGGCCGCAGTCATCAACGAGGCCATGAAGAAGAACGTCAGCAACACCACCAAGTGGCCTTCCCGCCGCAGTTGCAACAACACCTACGGCTGGTTTCAGAGCACCCAAGAGGTCCAGGCAGTTTGCGTTGCCCATGCCGCCGCCACAGAGGCCGCGGACAAGGACGCCCTGCTGAAGGCCTTGATCCTGGAGGCCGACTGGGGCCTGGGGCGCAACCCCATGAACATGGTCCAGATGACCGGATTGGGCAGCCGCTGCCCGCAGCAGATCTTCACCACGGGCCGCAACGATGGCGTTCCCGGCGTCCATCCCGGTCACACGCCGTACATGAACGCGGACGCCTGGGGCGGCGGCTACATGGCCGACCCGCAGTACTACGCGAAGAAGGGATATCCGGCCTGGAAGCAGTGGCCGCATGGCGAGGCGCTCTGGGAGGCGCCGTACTGCTACGCGAACAATGAGTTCACCCCCCAGCAGAGCATGCGCGGCAAGATGTGCCTGCTGGGCTACCTGTACTCACTGGGCGAACCTATGCCTGTCCCGAAGACTGCAACCGGCAAGTCCGCCCCTTGAGAACGGGCGTTCATGGCCGTACTGTCTCCTTCAACGCATACAGATTAACGGGTTCGCGGGTATTCGGCGCCCGCGAACAGCGCGTTGATCCCGCGCACGATCTCCTCCACCAGTTTCTGACCGCCTTCCGGGCCGACCCAGTTGGACTTGACCTGGGCGCTGTAGTGACCGCCCTTCAGCGCCCGCAGCGTGGGCAGGTAGAAGCCGTTGCCCGACCCATCCGCCAACTGGACCAGGAAGGTCTGCAACGCGCGGCTGCGGCAGCGAATCTGCATGCCGTAGTCCACGAAGAGCTCGAACGGGTTGGTCGCGAAGACCACGTCGCCGAGGCGGATGACGTGGCATTCCACCTCGTGTTCGGGATTCCGCCCCTGTTGCTCGTAGCGCGAAACCAGGTCGCAGACCGGGCCGAACGGCCAGATCCGCTGGAAGGCGTAGTGCTGTTTGCGGCGCTCTTCCTCGCTCATCGAAGGAATGCGCTTCTCCAGCGCGTACTCGGCGTCCGTGACCCGCATTCGGGGCACGTGCCAGGTGTTGACCTCGTGCGCGAAGGTGACGGTCTCTGCTGCCGGCGACGCGGTGGCCCATCCTTCTTCCACAGCCGCCAGGATGCGGCGGGCGATGATCCCGGTGGCCTCGACGCCGAGGCGGTCGCGCAGATCCTTCTCCTCTTTCTGGTCGGCCAGCAGATGCGGCGACATGTCGCCGGCCGGCGCGCACTGCGGCAGCAGGTGCACCCCCGCACCGTACCTCTTGGCCAGCCCCTCGCGCACGTCATGCCAGAAGTCGGAAGAGAAGAAAGAGCCGTGCTCGTTGCACTGCGCCGGGCAGGCCAGATTGACCAGTATGCCGGTCAAGGCGCCGGCAGCGTCGCGGGTGAAGAGCATGTTCACCGCATGGTCGTCGCAGGACTCGAACCCGCGGAACGCCTCCCGGTTGGTGTCGCCATACATCTGGGCGCTGCCGTCGGCGTACGTGGCGCGCCGGCAGCGGCCCACCACGGCATAGCCGAAGCCGCGCGAGATGCCGCCGGGCTTCCGGGCATTCCAGGCCTGCTCGACCACGTCGGCCAACCGCGCGGCCAGCCACAGGCGGTACTCGCCGGGTTTCATGAATTCCGGATCGTTCTCCGGCTCTTCATACCAGCCGCTTTCCAGACACGGCCCGTTGTGCGTGTGGGTGCAGTTGGCGGTGATCTTGCGCCGCTCCAGGCCCGGACAGCGGCCGTCAAGTTCGCGGAACAAGTCTTGCTTGAACCCTTCCGAGGCCAGGTCACACGAGAGGAACACCGCCTGCTCCGCCGTACCGTCCCCCCCTTTGACTTCCAGAGCCAGCGCCGTCGCGGTCAGCGGCGAGACCACCTGAGCGGAGATGCGCGTGTGGAATTGTCCCAGCACCAATGTCTTCCGCAGCGGAGTAATGTCCCCGCGCGCCCAGCCGATCGCCAGTTTTCCGTTTGCCATGTCAGTCTCCTGTCTGGTGCCCGGTCCAGTCACTCGACACCGCGGCGGCGGGCTCGGGGGGTGGTCATTGCAACCTCTTTCTCGATGGGGCATTCTCTCCCCATGCCACGGTCTGCTCAAGCAACTTCTTGATAACTAGATAACTAGGGACAGGCAGTAGTTTCCTCCTCATAACGAGTGCCTGTCCCTAGTTTCCCACGAAACGCCAGTGCGGTCGTATGTAGTCCCTCGTTAGCGCGTCCCGGCTTGCTGCGTGAGGAGGCCGGAGGCTTACTCCCGGATCAGCAGGGAGTAGCGATAGATCATTTTCTTCTGCTCTCCAGGCTTCAGGACGAAGGTCCACACGAGTTCGTACCGCGGATTCACGTAGCATACGCCTTCCGGGAGCAGAGTCTTCTTTGGGTCGCCATCGGCATTGAGCAGTTCACCGGAAAAACGGCGGCGCAGCACAATGGTCACGTCCTCATTGCGGTGGTTATTGACCGCCAGTTCGCCTTTGACCACGGCCTTTAGGTAATCGCGTCCGTGAATGCGGACATGGTCACGCTTACCTTCTTCTTCTTGCTCCTCCTGGCGCTTCCTTACGTTGAGGACCTTGTTGACGCGTATCAGCGTCTCTTCACCACTGCTGGCGAACTGAGTCATCTGCTGGCCATTGAAGCGCGCGCCCGCAACCACCATCACAGGAGCGGTCGTCATGGGAAACTTGAAGGGGTTCTTGAAGCGCAAGGATTCCCAGGCAGTATCCTCAAGTTTCTCAAGCTCTCTCCGCTGCTGTTCAATGCAATAACCATTTTCGTCGCGGTTATCTGGAATCAAGTACTCTACTATGCGCTCGTAAGGTGCCGTTTCTTTGGCGACGGAGAGAGCCAGCGAGTCACCCTCCTTCAACGATCGCGCACCGATGGATTGGCAGTGCAGATCAATTCCTTCTCCCGAAAGCGCGGCGCCCGAGTTAATGTCCACCAGTTCAGGAGCCATGTTACCACCGACTTGGGCAGCGGCATTGCACCCGTAAGTGGTGCCTTCCTTGGCGTCTTCGCCGAGTTGCTCAAAAAACGTGTGCATATCAGTGCGCAGCGAGAGCGGCGAAGCGACGTGGGAGAACTTCATGCTGGGGAAGCCGGTGATGAGCTGGATCTCTGCGCCTTCGAGATCAGCCAACTCATTCTTGATTACCGCCGCTTGCTCGATCGTAAGCGTCTTGGGGTCCGCAATATCCACCCGGTAACTAGGCGCCCAGGACAGCCCTTTGGCCAGGTAGGAAAGAAAAATGGTCGTCGGTTTTTCGAGTTCTTTGCCGGCGGTCAGCCTGAGCACCTGTTGACGATGCTTGGTGGTCATCACTTCCTTTCCATCGGCCCTCAAGTAAGCAATCATCCCAGGGTCAACGAAAATGCGGCCGTTCTCGGTCTGCAAAATCAGGAGAGTTCCTGCCGCTGCGCCGCTAACTGCCGGCTGGTCGGAGGCCCTCCATGACCTCACCTCCTTGGGCGTTGCCAGGGCCTCGACCTTTCCGGTGGCCGGTGGAATCTGGCCG
>JBEKKG010000513.1:0-5824 GCA_050010835.1 Planctomycetota bacterium | reverse complement strand
CATTCGGCTGAAAACCGAAGGCGATGAAACAGCCGATTGAGAAAGCGACCACGAGCGTCATCCGCCATTTATTTTGCATAGTCCGGCCTCGGTTGCGAGTGTGCGCCGAAGATTTGTCAGCGTCAATTAATGAAGGTTGATGGTCGTGTCCTAATTTGAATCTTTTTTCTTCGATTGGAGAAATTCCAACTCCTCATTTGGTGTAATTCGGTCGATCTCACTCCGATTAACTATGGAAAAACCTCCCGTCGGTAATTCAATTTCAACTATTTGGGTTTTAGGGTCATAGCTTTTCCATTTTACTATTTCTCCGGTCTGAAGGATTTTTACATATTTCCCAAACATTTGAGTGTCGTTTTTCATGTCACAATTTCCCTTTCTTTGCATCCGACACAATTGAAGCCCTAACCGCAGTCACTGGCGAAACGACCGGCGGGATTTCAAGCACGTTGACGTATTGAGTTTCGCCTTTGTTCGAGAGCTTGGTAGCGGGTTGGGAGAAATCAGGCATACCGGGATTACGGATGCACAAGGCTGTTCTTTCAAACATTCTTGGCTGGCAGAAACGGGGCAGTTCTTGATTTTATTAACTTTACCCATTTCTGCCCGCGACAAAAGACCAGGAACATATCAATATCAAGAACCGACCCGTATTTGATGGAATGTGTTCCCCGGCTTCATTTCTACCAGGAACGGCACAGGCGGATGCCGATATATCTCGAATCGCCTTCCACTTGAACATGCCACCCTTTATAGGGCCGGGTAAAAAGGTAGCTGCTGCCGATGCCGATGGCCGCGCCGGCAATAACATCATGGGGATAATGTTCCCCGGCCTCCACCCGACTGTAGGCGACAAAAGACGCCGCCGCGTAAGCCGGGATGCCGTACTCCCAACCATATCGCTTGCGCATGAATTCAGCGGCGGAAAAGGAAATCGAAGAGTGCGCCGAAGGAAAGGATTGGCTGCCGCCGTTGGGGCGTGTCTCATTAACAGCATATTTGAGGCTGTAGGTGACCCCGAGCGTGAGTGCGGCTGATTCCCCGAATTGCAGCGTGCCTTTATAGTCCTTGTAGCCGAGTGTCAGCCCGGCAGCGGTCGCCGGCAAAACAAACTGCAAAATATCGCCTGCGGTCTCGATGTTGTCCGCCGCCCGTGCGTCAATCCTCGCCGTGAGACAGAATAGAAGTGTGGCGATGATCCGTAATGCAAACGCCTTCGTTCTCGGTTTCAAATTCTGCGGCCTTTCACTCACATAATATTTTGCCTGCTTGAAAACCGCCCCCTGTTTGTGACCGGGGTGAATCAGCAGGGCTGTCTCTGCCAATGATTCAACACACACAGACATGAAAACAACATGAATGGGGTATGACAGTTTTGTAATTATTCGATTGCGGGCGTCACGCGGCGGCGGATTTCAGCGGCAAACCGTCATGACGGCGTGCCAGTCGTGTCAACTTGCCGCAGCGAAACAGCGTGAAGACGGATCATCCGATCACTTTGACAAAATCCGTCAATTTCTTGCCGGTATAGAAATTTATCCATTTGCCGGTCGCATCCGAATAGGCCAGGCACTTATATTCTTTGCATTGAACCCAGACCAGGCCCTTGTCAGTTGAAACCTGCCCGCTGATTGGGCTGCTTTTCATGTGAAATTGAATTCTGTTTCTCATTCGAACGGCTGCACGTTAGCACAACCAACCAGTACGGCAACCAGCAAGGCATTGCCGCCGCCAAATTTCCCGTGCTTGTCGGCGATACCGGCTTGGTGCTAACGTCGCGTCATGCCGAAGCGGGAAATTGAAGATTTCATTTCGCATTGGTCAAAAGCCGAGCTTTCCGAAAATCAAATCTCGCAGCCGTTCCTTGTCGAGCTTTGCGACTTGCTCGACGTGCCGCAACCTGACAACCGGCGCAATGGCAGTTACACTTTTGAGTTTCACGTCAGCGAACTGCAACACGACGGCACGACCAAAGAGGGGCGCATTGATCTCTACAAGCGCGGCTGCTTCGTTTTCGTCCACAAGACGCAGAAGGTGACCCAGGAGGAATGGGAGAAGGCCCAGCCCAAGCCCTACGCGCCCCCGGAGAAGTGAACTATTCACCACAGAGGCACAGAGGCACAGAGAAGAGAATGGTTGGGGATCTCAAGTTCGTGATTTCAGTTTCTTCTCTGTGTCTCTGTGTTGAATGAACCCTTATGACTCCCGCCCGCATCCTCGTCAAAGAAGTCAACTGGCTCGGCGATATCGTCATGAGCCTGCCCGCGTTGCGTGCCGTCCGCGCCGGTTTTCCGGGGGCACACTTGGCCGTCCTTATCAAGCAGGAACTGGCCAGTTTCTTCGACGGGGCAGCCTGGATCAATGAAGTGCTCCCTTACCGCCTGGGCAAGAACCTGCTGGCCCGCTTGTCAGACCGCCGGCGCATCGCCGCGGAGTTGCGTGCCAGGAAATTCGACCTGGCCATACTCTTTCCCAACAGCTTCGATTCCGCGCTCTGGCCGTTCCTGGCGGGCATTCCGCAACGCGCCGGATACGCGCGCGATGCGCGCGGCCTGCTCTTGACCGCCAAGGCCCGTCCCACGCCGGAAATCCTGGAAGCGCATCAGGTCCATTACTATCTGCACATGTTGCGCGAGACGCTGGGCCTTGCCGGGCCGCCCGAAGCGTGCACCCCGGACGTCCATGCGCCCAGCCGGGAAAAGATGCAGGCGTTCCTGGCTCAGCGGCGCAAACGGCCCGGCGGCCCGCTAATCAGCCTGGCGGCCGCGGCCGCCTACGGGCCGGCCAAGGAATGGCCTGCCGCCCACTTCGCGCGCCTGATTGATCTCCTGGCCGCAAGCCACAACGCCGAGTGCGTTCTAGTCGGCGCGCACGCCGAGCGCCGCAAGGCGGAAGAGGTGGCTGCGCGCGCGAAAGCCGGCGCGGTCATAGCCGCAGGCGAAACCAGCGTGGGCGAAGCGCTCGCTTTGCTCTCGCTCTGTTCCGGCTTCGCGGGAAACGACTCCGGCTCCATGCACGTCGCCGGCGCGCTGGGCCTGCCCACCGTGGGGATTTTTGGCAGCACGCGCGCCGACCGCACGGGCCCGCTGGGCCCGCGTGCGCGGATCATCCACAAAGACATCCCCTGCAGCCCCTGCCTCAAGCGCACTTGCCGGCTCGGGCACTATGAGTGCCTCAGCATGATCCGGCCGGAAGACGTGCTGGCCGCGCTCGAAGAACTGCGGGCAGTGTAGTGGTAGGACAGGCATCCTGCCTGTCCGGGACAGGCGAGACGCCTGTCCTACCGTTCCACCAGCACAAAAATGCGCGTCTGGTCGTCGGCGTGCAGTTTCAGCGTCTGGCCCTTGCGGCCGTCGAAGTCCGGCAAGACGATCTCGCGTGGGGCGGCGCCGTCGTGGACGACGCACGGGTCATAAGTGGCAATGACATGGATGGGGCCGAGCTTGACGCGGCGGACAATGGGCAGTGTCTTGGCGAACTGGTCGAGGGCCGGGACATCCACTTTCACCTCGCCGCGCCGCAGGATGTACTCGAACGGATGCACCAACGCCAGACCTTCGATCGCGGCCGCCACGGGCTCAGAAAGCGGCCGCAGGTGCGGGAGCAGCTCGTCCTTCTTCATGACGTAGGCGGGCTTTTGGGGATCGAGGCGTGGGCCGCCTTTCTGCGCGCGCGTGTCAATGTGCTGGAACTTGACGGTCCCGGCCTGCTCGTTCGCTTCCACTATGGCCAGCACGTCGTAACGCTTGAAATGGGCCGCGGGCGTTTCCGCGGCGGCGCCTTCGGGCCGCAGCTCAAAACCGTCGCGCAACATCACGTCGGCGCCGGCGCCGCCATCTCTGCCGGCGGGGCCCGAACTGCTGTCCGTGGGTGTGTTGGGCTTCTTCAGCCAGAGCGGCGGAGCCACGTGGTGATTGCCGGTGTCCGACCAGTTCCACAGGACCACGCCGTCGGCCCCGGCGAAGAAGGCCAGCGCAAACATGGCCCGCGCGTCCTCGTTCGGCATGGGTTGCTGGTTCCACCAATGCGGGTCGCTGCTGCCGCCGTGCAGGAGCGGCCAGAAATATGGCCGGTAGGGCTTCCGGGAGGCGAGGGTGCGGAGCAGTTTCATGTCGAAATCGTGCCGCGCCAGAGTGTAGGCCACATTCTGCGCGGACCAGTAGTAGACGTAGACATCGGGGTAGAGCACGTCCTGGGCTGCAACCGTTGCCTGGCCGAACGTCAGCCAGGGCCAGTACGTCTCCGGGTCCGGCTCGCCGGGCAGGCCTTTCTTGGCCAGATCCAGCAGAGCGTACCAGCCTGAGCCGTAAGCCTGCGGGTACACGCCCGCGCTCTGCCAGCCGTTCCGGCGCAGGGCCTCAACCGGCGCGGTGTAAGTGCGGGCGTAGCCGTCGTAGTATTTTTTCTCGAAAGCCAGCTTCGCCTCTGCGGCGCCTGCCTTGGGATACCATTCCTGTTTGCGCAATTCTTCGGGGGCCAGCGCCATGCCGTGTTCGAGGTCCACCATCGCGGCGGTTTCGCTGCCGGGCTTCCAGACGCCGCCGGCGTCCAGCAGTTCCTGAGTTACGTCCCGTTCCCCCAGCTTGTCATACCGGCCCCAGGGGATGTTGTGCGTCTCGAAGTACTTGTGCCAGTTGACGAAATCGCCCCACTGAAGCCAGCGCGTGTCCTTGGGGAAGTGCGCGCGGTCTTTCAGGATGTAAGGGGCGAGGACGGAGAAGCCGTGCGTGGCGGCGTATTCGAACATCTTGAAGTTGTGCCAGCCCCCGTAGTTGAACTCACAGGTGAACTCCCGCATGCGGAAGGGCTGGATGGCCCAAGCCTCATAAGGCGCCTGGCCGGGCGGAAAAGTGTCGGTCTGCGCGTCCGGGTACGGGGCCGGCCGTTCGCCCAGCGCCGGCGGCTCGTCATCCAGCGTCACGGTGCGCAGTTCCTGGATGGTTATGCCGTCCAGGTGTGAGAGCGTCACTTCTTTCTCGTCGCGGTACAGCTCGATAAGCTTGAACCGCTCGACGCGTTGCGCGAATCTGTCCAGCGCGGCTTGAGCGGCCGGGTCTATGGGCGGAACGCTTTTTTCCGGCTCGGCGCCGCCTGCGCCAAGGAGAGGCGCGGCCGCCAGCACTAGAACACAGAGCAGCGCGGATGGGCTGGTGCGGGGCCGAAGGTCTTGCATGGCCTTCTTCTACTGCAACCAGAAGCCAAAAACAAGAAATGTAACCGTCCAGTCTCCGAGCCGCGCGCGTAAGCAAGCGGCACTGTCCGCTCCCTCACGGTCGCGGCTCGGACTGAACGGTTGCCAAGAAGCCGCAAACCATCTGTGCTAGAATTGGCCGTCGTCTTGTTCGCCCGGCTTTCGCGCCTTTTTGTTGGGGTTCTTTTCCGGCGCGCCTTCTGCGCCGTCCTCGACTTCGCCCGGCCTCAGCTTTTTGTTGGGGTCCTTCTCCAGCGCGCCTCTTCCGTTGGCCCGGTCCAGCAGTTGGGCGGTGACGCGCTTCAGCGCTTCGGCGGCGCGTTCGTCATCGGGGAACATTTTGACGGCTTCACGGAGGATGCGATGGGCATCGTCGAGATCCCCTTTGTCGGCGCGTATGCGCGCCTGTTTGAGCAGATTATCAAGCTGCTGTCTGCGCTGATCCTCATCCCTGCCCTTCGGCGCCGCGGTTTCCTTGCCTTTGAATTCAACCGCCGCAAACTTGTCCTCTCCCTTGTGTTTTGGCTCGGTGGGGGGCCGCATTGGCGTCTCCATGGTCACGATCAACTTGCCGATACTCTTGATGCGTTCCAGCGCTTCGGGATCATCCAGGCCCAGCCCCTTGGCCAATCC
>JBEKKG010000512.1:0-5828 GCA_050010835.1 Planctomycetota bacterium | reverse complement strand
GCTTGTCGAAGCCGCCGCCCATCCGCAGGTCTCGGCCGAACCGTTGCCGCAGTGCCACCGGGTCCATGCCCGCTGCGACCTCGCAGGGCACGGTGCCGTTCACACCGGCTGCAAGCATGTCAGGCAGCAGCAGCCGGCAGTCGCCGTCGCTGTCGTGCCAGGCCAGGTCGATGCCGTGCTCGCGGGCCAAAGCCATGGCCTTGGCGTAGCGCGGCTGGATGAAGCGGCGGAACATCTCCGGGGACAGGAGTGGCCCGGTCTTGAAGGCAAAATCCTCACCGAAGCCGATCAGGTCCACTTTGACAATCTTCACGGCCCGGCGCAGCCCTTCCATGACCACGGCGAAGTAGCGTTCGCAGAGTTCGTCCACGAGGTCCGGGCTGTCGTATAGGAGGTAGCTCGCGCCGGCCACCCCGGCGACCGAGCGGAGCGTCCAGTAGTAGCAGCCGCCGTCAATTAAGACGATGTCGCCGCGCGCCTCGGCGGCGCGGGCCTTATCCGCCCAGTCCGGCGCAAAACGGGCGTCGAGATTCGTGACGTCGAAGTGCTCGTCCAGGAGACGGCGCAGGTCCGCAGGTCCCTTGACCGGGAAGTCGAGCCATTCCGGCAACGACGTGTGCGCCTTGAAGTCGCGCACGGTCCGGCCGTAATCGTCGCGCTTGAAGATAAACTCCCCTTCCTCGCGCAGCACCTGCTGCTCGAACAGCGGGTAGAGGCCGGCGACCGGAGTGATGTTGGTTATCTGGTAACCGGACCCCTTGACCCTGAGGTACTCATGCACATCGGTCACGTCCGCGGGCAGGCCTTCTTTGTGCCAGCGCGCCAGGGTGTCGTGCCAGGGTCCGGCCAGGTACACGGGACGGCGATCAACCGGCTCGTAGCGCAGCGTGCGCAGGAAACGTTCCCGATGGGTCAACGCCGCCATACTCTCCTCAGATTCAGGTCCAGGCCGTCAGCTTCCGCTTGAGCAGCAAGACGTAATTACCCCTATTCGTCTGTGCCGTAACTCAACGCGAAGAAATGTGCGCGTGCCTGCAATTCTATTAGTGTCGGAGGAATCGTACAAGTACCCAAGTCTGGCGGCGGTCCCCGGTTTCAAGAGCCGGTGCGAACCTGCAACCCCTGCACGTCGCGCGGCGTGAAATCGGCCTTACTTGATGTCGCTGCTCGGTACGCCCGTTACAACTGCGTTGGCAAATCCACGCAGCCGGACGTAGAAGATCAACCGCAACGGCATGGACAGCGCGCATTCAACCCTGGAAACCGCCGGCCCTGCGGCATGGTCTGACGCATTGGCGGCACTCTTGCCCGAGGCACTGGCGTGCGCCGGGGACGAAATGCCCGAGCACACCGCGGCGCTGCGCGAGGCGGAGGCGAGTTTCCGTGAGCGCCGCTGGGTGGTGCTGGTCGCGGGGCTGTGCAGTGTCGGCAAGAGCAGTTTCGTCAGCGCCCTGTGGGGCGATTCCGGATTGCTGCCCACCGCGGTGCGGGACTGCACGCAGACCAACACCTACGTCCGCGTTCCGGGCGCGGGCGAGGCCGGCCGGCAGGTGCTGGCAGCGTATCTTTCGCGGGCCGCGGCGGCGGCTTTCACAGTTCAGGGTTTCTCGTTCTACCGGCTCGCGGAACTGCTCTCTGAAGTCCTGGGTCCGTTTGCGCCGCGCCTTGACGAACTGCCGCCCGAAGCTCGTCTGCGCACTGGCCTTGCGGGGGTCAAGAAGCTCTGCGCCCAACGTCCCGAACTCCTGGTCTTGCACGATTACGTCTCCGGCGAAATGGAGCAGCTTGAGCAGTTCCTGGCCTTCTTCGATTCGCCGGACTACCGTCCCGGCGAGACCCTCGCGGCCTCCTGGGACGAGCGGCGCGATCTGCTGATGGGGCGCCGCAGGCCCGATGGCCGCACGCTGGACGTCGGGAAGCTGTGGACTTTGCAGCGGGTGGAACTGGTCTCGCGCGGCGCAGGCCGTTGGCGGGGCGCGCCTCCCGTACTGGTGGATACGCCCTGGATTCCGCTCTTCCACGAGGCCCGCCGCGTGGACCTGATCCTCGAACAGGCGCGGCGCGCGGACATCTTGGTCATTCTCGCGCAGCCGCAGTCCTTCCAGTTCGAAGACTGGGTGCTGGAGTTGTTTCGCGAGCGCCCCGCCTTGGCCGGGCGCACGCTTGTCGTCTTCAACCAGGTTGACACAGTGGATACGCTGGCGCTCTTCACGCGCGAAGGTTTCGCCAGCAGCTTCGAGGAGAATGCGCGGCGGCTGGCCGGACACGGCATCGCTCCGGCCAACTTGTTCATGGCGTGCGCGCGCCTTCCTTTTCTGGTGGGTTGGCCGCAGGACGGCTTGGTGGCTGAACGCATTGCGAAGCTGCGGAAGGTGCTGGACGGCGTTCGCAAGCTGCTTGCCTTGCGCCCGGCGAGCGAGTTCAAGACCAGGCTTCTGGCGGCTTGCGACCCCGACGATGCAGGCATCCTATCGGTGCGCAACCGGCTGGAAACGCTGGCCTCCGAGTTTGTGCCGAAGCAGCGCGCCCGTGAAGCTCTGGACGCTCTCGACGCGCTGCACCACGCCCTCAACCTTGCACCCGGCGCCGCGTGCGCCTGGGCAGGGATCATGAAGAGGGCCGGCGAGGTGAAAGCTCTGCTTTCTCCCTGAGGGTTCGAATCCCTCACGCTCCGCCAGTCTTTCTGGCCCTTCCACGAGGGAAGAAGACCGAGAAGACTGGCCAGATTTACAGCAAAAGTGGTATACCGAGTGGGATACCGAAGGCTCAAGCCGTCCTGGTGAGCCTGCCCACGTCGTTGACCACGCGCACCAGTTCCGTATCAGAGGAACGCACATAATTCTTGAACGTGGTCTCCATCGAGGCATGACGGCCAGCAGCCTGCGTGGTCTTCGGGCTTGCGCCTGCACCGTCCACCAGGGTGAGGAACGTGGTTCTCAGGCTGTGGAAGTCCACCTTCCCCTTGGAAGTGGTCTTGGGTATTCCAGCAGCTTCACGGTCCTTGTCGAAGGGGTGGAACGGGTCCTTGGGCATGGCTGGCAGCAATGGGGCTGTTGGCAGGCTGTTTCTGGTGCCTTCGGCCAGGTCCGCCACGAGCCAGCTTGGGAGAGGCTGGAAACCGGCTTTCCTGTTCTTGGTCCAGGAAGGGTCAAGAGCCAGGCCCATGTGCTCCATGTCCAGGTTCGCAACGGTGAGGGCCTGTAGTTCTGATCTCCGCAAGCCACTAGTAAGCGCACACTGGTAGACGATTCTGCGTTCAGGCTGGCAGTGAGTGAGGAGAGCCTGAATCTCGTTGGGTGTCAGGCTGCGGCGGGTGGTCCTCGCCGTGGTGTCCACCGGCCTGATTCCTGCGAGTGGGTGATTCAGAAAGATTTTCCGGGTCACACACCACTGGCAAAGACCGGCCAGACTCTCTGTGAAATTGGCAACCGTCTTGCCTGATTTGGTTGCCAGCAGTTCCTCTTGAGCCTTCTCCACAGCCTGTAAGCTGATTTCGCTGAGTTTCTGGAATCTGCCTGCCCACCATTTCAGGTGCTCTTCGCGCTTGCGGGCATGGTGATATGACCAGGGCCTTCCTCCCTTTCCGCCTTTGGCTTTGCCCCACTCGATGTACTGACTGGACGTTTTGGCAAAGGCCATGTCCTGACCGGCCAGCCTGTGCCCCAATTCCTTTTTGAGCGTGGTGATCGTGGCTTCGGCTTCCACCATGCTGATTTCAAGTTGAGTATTCCGGCCTTCGATCTCACGAGCACGCCGTAGGGCCTCTTCAATCTCGATTGCCTCTGTAGTCCAGTGGCCTTCCTCTTCGGTGTCGGGCCAAATGACAACAGTGCTGTGTTTCTTCCACCATGTCTCATCGGTGCGCAGGAGTGGGCCGTAGAAGGCTCTGGCTGCTCCCCCGTGGACCTGCATGGCGTCTCGGTAGCGGGCAGCACTGTGCCACGCTGGATCAGATTTGAGCTTCTGCAATGCCTGGCTGAAAGCCAGGGCTTCCCCAAGCTGATCGGCACGCAGGCCAGTAGTGGTCTTGATGATTTTGAGTTTGCCATTGGGCAGGCGGATCATTGGATGCTTCCACCAGCAAATCCACACATTCCCGCGAAGCTTCAACCCTGGCACGTTCACGTTTCTGTTCCCCATTTTCCTGTCCCTCTGCTGTCCGAGGGACCAGCAAAAAACGCAGAAAACAGCCTGTCAATCATGCACCGCGTTCAGGTGTCCACACCCAACCCACCGGCGCAGTCAACTCGATACCATGACCACGGCAGAACTCATGCAACGAATTCGGCGATTTCTTGTGATAGCGCCACGCAGCCTGTGCCTTCACCCGGCACCGGACACCAGGAAACAAATCATCCATGGCGTGCTGCATGACGGCGCTGGCCGTGGTAATCACATCCTCCACACCCTCCACCGGGGCCTCAATCAACACGGCATCATGGCAGGGAGCAACCACGCGCACCCACGGCGGCATCTCCATCAGCAACCTTGCCATGACCATTGCGCCGCCGCTCTGAACGGGGTAGTTGAGATAACTGAGCGTGGTATCCACGGCTCCATCATCCGTCATCTTGAACCACTGATAACGGCGTGTCAGGCTGACGACATTCCAGGCTCTATCATCGGCGCGAATGGCATCAAGATAACGTTGACGGCCAACGAATAACTGGGGGAACGAATTATGGAATGCGTTGATGATCCGTACAGCCTCGGTCTCAGAACATTTGAGGTTGCCGCGCAACCCCGGCACACCGGCACCGTAAATCATGCTCAGCGTGCTGGTTTTCATGCGGTCACGCTGGTCCGGGTCTGTCGCGGGATCATCGGTGGGGTACTGGCCCATTGCCAGGCCGATTTCAGCGTAAAGGTCCAGCCGAAATTCATTGAATAGGCGCAGGAGCACGGGATCGTTGAACCATTGTGCGGCCAGGCCAACTTCCTGACAGGAGTAATCAATCTCCACAATCGCGTGGCCGGGGGCCGCTGTCAGGATGGGCCTGAATGCCCTGGGCAACTGCAGGGGGTTCGGTTGCCGTGGCGAGGTCCTGTAAGACGATGTGCCTGGAAATGCAAAGCCAAACCGCAGCCGGTGGTCACTGTCAATGAATTGGCGCCAGTCGTGGGCCAGCATGTCGAGCATGACGTGATACTCTGCCGCTGCCGTTAGGAATTCGTGCTGGCCGGAGTCAAACAGCCCACCCATCTTACGGCGCTGCCAGCCAAGCTTGTTCACGTCGCGCAGGTACACTGGGTACTCATCTAGAATGTCTGCGCGTCCCACCACCATCAGTGTGCGCTGCACGGCAATGTTGTGGTGGCGCGCAGTCAATTTTTCATAACCATTGAACTCGCCCTGGAAGCCAAGCTGGTGAAGCCGGTCCTGTTGACGGCACAGAATCTCCTCAGCGTGCTCAAGAAGTTGGCCGTAGCTCTCCGTGTCCAAATGGAGGCCGCGATTGTGAATGTCGAGCAAGAGAAACTGCAGCGGCTGAATCAACTGCCAGAAATGGGCGTCTAGCCGGGGGAGTTGGTGTTGAGCAAGGTGCAGGGTGTCGGCGGCATCGGCGGCGCAGTAATCCACAATGCCATGCAGGTCGGAGAAATCCCGCCTGATGATGCGTTGCCGCATTTCCTCCTTGAGCCACGACCCACGGACTGCAAACCCTGCCCGCTGTTGACACGCCAGCAGACCGTAATCATGGCGTAGGAACCCCTCGTCCCTGATGTCGAGGAAGCGGGCCGCAGTCTCAGTGTCGAGCATGTGCGGCGGCTGCGGCAGTTTCAGCGCGCGCAGAATGTTCCACTCAGCATGGGCATGGTGGACGGCC
>JBEKKG010000511.1:0-5838 GCA_050010835.1 Planctomycetota bacterium | reverse complement strand
TCAGTAAATGCGTGGCCCAGAGCGTACCGCGGGCGTCCCGCCCGCCTTCGTCCTCGCGCCCTGCCGGCCTGCCACGGGCGGGCGGGACGCCCGCGGTACATTTGCTGACATGCACCCCTATTCCTCATGCCTGCGGAAAAGGCCTGGATTTCTGCCGCGCCCGGTATAAGAATAAAGCCCATGAAACCCAAACTGCCAAAGTCCTACTGGAGCAAAGCCTGGAAACGCGAGAAGCGCCGGCGAAACTGCTGCACGGTATGCGGCAAGCCGGTCGAGATGTCCAAGGCGTATTGCGCCAGGCACACGGTCATGCACCGGAACTACGTCCGTGCCGCTGTCGGCGCCAAGCCCAGGAGTTTCGGCGGCGTCACCATTGACGACCCGAAAGCATTCGTCGCGAAGCAACGCGAAGCCAGAGACCTCTACAAGCAGGGCAAGAGCACCACGGAAATTGCCAAAGCCTTCTCCTGCACCCTCCCCACCGTCCGGAGAAGCATTCGCGCCGTTGACCCGACCATCACGTTCACCAGGCGGCGTAGACGAAAGTAGGAGCCGGCCTTGCACTTGAAAGAGCAGCTTGGCGTCCGCTACGAGCGGTGCCTTGTCCCGCTGCCACGCCCCGCCGGCAGGCCGTTGCGCAATGCCAAGACCGGCGCGATCCATCCTGTCCAGTCCGCGCCGGCAATGCCCGGCGACGACGGCTGTGCCGGCCCGGTTGGCTTCACAGTCGTGGACCTGGAACCGTGGGAGGATTTGCAACTCAGGCCCGCGGACGCCAAGCAGGCAGAGACGCCGCTCATCACGGTCTGCGAAGGCCAGGGCAGCATTATCATCCTGAACGGCCCGCTGGGCGTGCAACTGACAAATGGTTCTAGTGACGCAACACCCGCAGGACGGATCAGCGGTCCCATCCAGGCCGTGTCGCTCGACGGCTCGAACTGGTTCGGTGAGAGTGTCCTCAATGGCGTCCCCGCGGGCACAGAGGTGAGCACGGAAGTGGAGTCTGCCGGG
Source organism: Planctomycetota bacterium (assembly GCA_050010835.1). Taxonomy (GTDB): domain Bacteria; phylum Planctomycetota; class SZUA-567; order H5-PLA8; family H5-PLA8; genus JAPLOD01. The sequence goes on along the minus strand of JBEKKG010000511.1, from coordinate 4,827 downwards.
CCTTGCCTGGTCCAGTGGCGCACGAGCTACAAATGGGGCGGCATCGAGCGTTTCGTCTTCCGGGCGCGCTGGGCTGCCGGCGCGGACACCATCCAGGCCGTCGAAGAAATGCACGCCGCCGGCGGCTGCGCCGTGGATTGGTTCCCACTCGCCCGGCCCTCTGCCGCAATGGGAGAGGACAAGGCCCGGGCCTATTGGTGGGGCGGGGGCGAAGGTGAAGGCCCCATGCAACTGCTGGACTCGTGCCCGTGGGACGAGACGCCCATCGGCGCAGGGGGCGGTGCAGGGGGCGCAGGGAGGAGAGTGCTCCAGCGGCTCAGCCACATTTCGTACTTCAACCAGTGGAATGCGGCCTGGGTGGGCTTTTCCTGCGGCGACGAGCGCTTCGTGGGCGTCTTCTCGGGTTGGGGCGGGCTGTGGCTGCGGCGCGGCCTGGTCAGGCCGGAGATCCTTCTGGACGAGCAGCACGGCGCCATGCTGCGCTTCCCGCTGGCCGAAGGCCGCAGGCTCTACGGCATCGTGCTCTCTTCCAAGTTTGCGTCCGGCCTCGAAGCCAAGACCGGCAAGTGCCTGCTCAACCGCCGCAAGCTCCAGCTTTCCGATTTGCGCCTGTCCAAGGTGCGCGCCTGGGAATTGCAGCCCCGTCTCGAAAAAAAGACTCCGCACCTGGTGCTGAACGAAGACGTGGCCGGGCTGCGCGCGCGCCTCGCAAGCGACCCGTCCGTGGCCGCGGCGCTGGAGGCCTTCCCGCAGCAGGAAAGCAGCGGGCACCGCGGCGAGCTGGCTGCCGCATTCTGGAAAGGCGACGAAGAGCGCATGAGGCGCTGGGGGGCCGCGGTCGCCGGGCGCTTCGAGGAGTGGATGCGCCGCGTGGCCAGCGGCGGCTACGAGGCGCTCTGCATCTTCCACGGCCGGGAATTCAAGAGCCTGGCCTTCGATCTGGACCTGCTGTGGGCGCGCCGGCTTATCAGCGCGGAGCTGTACCGCCGGGCGCGGGCCGCGTTCCTCGCAGCCGCATACATGTTCAGCGATCCGGACTACTGCAACTACAGCGATTTCCAGACTTCATTAAACACAGAGGGCGCAGAGGACAGAGAGGAAAAAACAAAAAAAACAACCACAGTTCCTTTAGTACGAAGTCCCTCTGAGTCCCTCTGCGACCTCTGTGTTGAGAAACCGGGGGAAGACGGCTTTGCAGCCGCCATGAAGAATGAGATGGGCGACGCGCCCGTCCCGCCCAATTTCTCTGCCGAGTTTTTCAGCACAGTGGGCGTCGCGGCGGAACTCTTCGACCGCCACCCGTTGCGCGAAGAGTGGCGCCGCTGGGCCATGCAGCGGACCGACGAGTTCCTCGACAACTTTTTTGAAAGCGACGGCACGTATCACGAGTCCATCAACTACCACGGGCATGCGGTCTCGGAACTGGTCTGTTACTTCTATCCGCTGTGGGCGCACGGCGTCAGGGATTATTTCGCCCATCCCCGTGTACGGGGTTCATTCGAGCATTTCACCCAGATTCAAATGCCGCCGCTCACCGTGGGGCAATCCTCTGGATTGCCCCCATCCGCTGGCCCGGTTTGCACCCGCGCCGGGCGACTTTGCGTGCAGGCCGGCTGGGACATGGCGCGCCTTGCGCCGTTCCCCGCCGATGGCAACAGCGGCGGCCACGGCCAGGAGCAGGAGTTGCGCTGCGAGATGACCACCGCCGCGCGCGTCTACCAGGGGAGCGATCCCGCTCTCGCGGGCGCGCTCATGCACACCTGGCGTTCCGGCGGCAAACCGCTCCAGGACCTCGAACACCCGTTGCTGACGCTCCTGACTCTCGACCCCCGGATAGAATCGCGGCCGGCTGCCTGGCAGAGCACGTGGCGGAAGTCTCTCGGCGTAATCTCCAAGGCTGTCTCGCGCGGCGGCGAGCCGCTCTGGTGCCTGTTCAGGGCCGGGCGCGCCACGCACCACATGGACTTCGACCAGGGGAACCTGCACCTGGCGTTCGCGGGCCGCGTGCTGCTGGGCGACCACGGCTACCACACTGAGGATGCGGACGGCACGCCTCTCGCCGCCCCCTCAACATGGCTCCACAGCACCCTGACCTACGGCCCGGACCGCAACCTGTCCAGCGGCTACACCGGGCTTGAGGAGGCCCCGGAACCTCTTCTTGTGCAGCTCAGCGACAAGTACGATTGGTGTGTGCACAGGATCGTGAACACGAACTACCGGGACATGGCGAAGCATTCTTACCGCTGCCTGCTGCCCGCGCCGCGGACTGTCCACGTGAGGCATTATTTGTTTGTGAAGCCGGACTACTTCCTTATCTGGGACGTTCTCGAAGAGTGGCATGGCCCGGCAACCTTCTGGCTCCACGCGCCCCGGCAATTCGAGGCGGCAGGCCCCGCGGCTTTCATCTCGGGGAACCCTGGCGAGCCGCACTTGGCTGTCCAGTTCCTGCTTCCGCCTGAGCCGCGAGTCGTGGAGAATCGCCGCGTCGGGCCGCTCTGGTGCCTGGGAGTGTCCGGCGCAGCGTTTATGTCGCTCCTGGTTCCACAGATAGAGGACAGAAACATCCGGGCGCGGCTGGGCAAGGATGGACGGACGGTCACGGTGAAGGGAAATGGAATCGCGGACACGGTACTGCTGGGGAAGGGTGGGGGAGGGGCGCTGCCGATACTGCAACGGAATTGAAAATTGAGTATCCGTTCAGTCCCTCATGGCCCTTCCCGTCCACAGGGGTAGTGGATGGGAAGAATGAGAAAGATGGGAAAAATGATGATGAGTCCTCCCATTGTTCCCAACATTCCCATACTTCCCATTCTCTGCCCTGCCGCCCCTCACAACTGTATCGTGACCGTCTTGACCTCGATGTAATCCCGCAGGCCCTATTCGCCTCCCTTCATTGGCCCGGCCCCTTCGCCGTCTGCATCTGCTCGACCTTGCAGCCCTTTTGCTTCAACAGATTAAGGAGCCCCTTGGCGCCCAGCAGGTGGCCTGCGCCGATCACGACAAAATAAGTATCGGGCCCTTTCAGGTAGCCTTCGATCTTCTCAAGCATCTTGAGATTGCGCTCATCCAGCATGGCCGTGAACACGGGCTTCAACTCCGGATGCTTGCGCAGGTTCTTCGCCAGCACGACTTCCTCCATGGCAGCGGCGTCGCCTTTCTTCCACGCCTTAAAAGCAGTGTTGATGTCCACTTTCACTTCGGCCAGGTCCTCCAAGGACTGTTTGAGGATTTTTTCCTGGAGGTCATCGGAGAAGCCGGCCATAAGCTGAATCTGGGCCTCCGGCGACTCCAGCTCGAGAATCTGTTTGTCTCCGGCTTCATCGAGGAAGTGCAGGTCAATTCCCAGCTTTTCGTCGTAGCCCAGTTTGTGGATTTCCAGGATTTGCACGGTCATGTTGACGACCCAGGGCTTGAGCTTCTCGAACGCTGCCAGGGGCACACCGTTCTGGGTGCAGTAATCTTCCAGCGTCTTCAGTGTTTCCTTGGAGAGTTTCTTGGAGAGCGTCTCATCGCCCGGCAAGGCGCCCTTTTCCTCCATCAACTTCTGCGCCTTTTCCTGGTCGAGATTCTTCACGTTGCACTCCACCACCAGGAACTTGGCGGCCTTGAACGCTTCCTCCATTGCCGCGGGCAAGGGGTAGAAATCCTTGGGAGTAACGTGAAACGAGCCCAGCAGATAAACCGTGCCGGCTCCCGCCGTGGCCTTCCACAGAAAACAAGGGCCGGCCTGGCCGTCCTTCGCGGCCTCTTGCGGAAAGGCGGCGACGTGAAGCAGCAGGAACGCGAGAAGAACAGGGACACACTGCCGCCTGAAAGTGGACAAGTTGCGCATCGAGGATCTCCCTTTCGCCTATGAATGTGAGTTTCCAGAGGCAGTCTAAGGGGCATAACGGCATTGGTCAAGCGAGACCGAGCGAGACGTGCGCCAGAGGTTGCTTCAATTCCCTGCCGCGTGCAGTGTATTCAGTTCAGGCACATCTGTGGAATCCGGGAAGGAGTCAGTCATGATTCGCTCGCAAAAAGCCCTCCCCCTACCCCCTCCCGCAAGGGGAGGGGGAAACAACAACCGCCTCACTCCCGCAAGGGGAGGGGGAACACAAAGGCTGCTCGCATTCATCCTGTTTGCAGCGGGCTGTGTACTCCACGCCGCCGAGGGCCAGTACGTCCTGGCCGACTTCGAGAGCGATGCGGACAAGGTTTACGAAGCGCAGGCGGTGCAGATTGTCCAGGAACATGCCAAGAGCGGCACGCACTCGCTCAAGATCACTCAGAACACGAACGGCTATCCGGGCATCGGCTTCGACAAGCCGCAACAGCTTCAGAAGTTTGCCGAGTATCCCATCTTCAAGATGGACATCTTCAATCCCCAGGATTATCCCGTGACATTCACCGTCACCGCCGGCGACAACAAAAGCGTCAACTACGGCACGCGCTACAACGACGACGGGGCCGTGGCCCGGCCCGGCTGGTCCACGTTGCAGGTCAATCTCACCGGCTTGACGCGCTGCAATTCCAACAACTTCTCACAACGCGACCCGCTCGACAGGAAGCAGCTCAAGTTCTTCAGGATCGTCTTATGCCCGCAGGAGAAAGGCAAGACCGTCATCCTTTATTTCGACGACCCGCGGCTCGTCAGCGACGGCCTGCCCAAAGTCGAGGGCCTGCGCGCGTTCGATTTCGGGCCGGCCACGTCGGCGGTCTTCCCCGGCTTTGAGGGCGTCAACGAGAAGACAGTCTACACTCCGCAGCGCGGCTTCGGCTGGCAGGGCCCAATGGGCCATCGCCGGACGGGAAATCCCGACGACCTGGCGGGCGTGCAGCAGCGCG
>JBEKKG010000510.1:0-5852 GCA_050010835.1 Planctomycetota bacterium | reverse complement strand
TTGGCCACGCGCACGGCGAAGGGGATGGGACGGCCCTCGATCCACACGTCGCTCCGCGGGCGCACGTCGGAGATGCTCAAGTTCGGCAGCCTCGCGGGCGCTGAGCCGGAGGGCGTTTCAATCTGGACTGCGATGCCGCGGCCCACGGCGGCGGCCTTCTGAGCGGCTTCGGCCCAGGCGCCGCGGTCAATCTGAGACGACTGCAGGTCGCTGTAGAGGATGATGCGGCGGACCAACTGCTGGGAGGTGGCGAGCAGTTCTATGGCCGTATTGAGCGCCTGGGCCAGGTCGCCGCGGCGCACGGAAGGTTTGTCGCGCTGCAAGGCCGCGCTGAGCGCGCCGAAGTTGGCGGATAGCTCGATTTCCGCCCGTGACGGCTCGCTGCCCAGCACCAGCCCGACGCGGTCGCCCGGCCCGTGCCGCGCGACTTCCTTGCGCGCGCGCTCCAGCACACCCGCCCACCGCACGCTGGCGCCGTCCTGGGCGAGCAGGCTGGGCGAATCGTCCAGCACGAGGACCGCGTCCTCCTGCGGCCGCCCGCCGGCCCCGGCCAGCACGCTGTCGGGCCGGAAGGGGCGCGCGAAGCAGAGGGCCAGGAGAATGCAGGCCGCGCAACGCAAGAGCAGCAGGAGCAATTCCCGCAGACGCAAGCGGCGCGATTCCCGCAGCACGGATTGGCGCAGGAAGCGCAGGGACGAAAAGAGCAACTGCCGCTTGCGCATGCGGAAGATCAGATGAATCACCACGGGGATGACAAAGGTTGCCGTGCCGGCCAGGAAAGCCGCGTGCCAGAACACCATGCCGCCAGTTTTCCTGTGTCAGCGGCTCATTGTCAATTGCAGGGACGCTATGGGAAGTATGGGAAGAATGGGAATTGATGGGAAGAATGGTCATCATGATTCCCATAATCCCCATTGTTCTTCACAGCCCCGTGCGTTGACTTGGGCTGGCGTCTGTGCCATGCTCACGGCCTTGGGTGGCGGCACGCCCGGAAAGAGGCCATAGTGACAACCTTACGCAGCAGGCATGGCAGTATGTTCGCGGTTTTCGCCGCCGTCTCGCTGGCGCAGCTTTGGGCCGGCGAGTCCCTGCGCCCCGTGCCGCCGGAAGGCGTGACGCCGTTCGATCCCGAGCCCCTCATGGAGAAGGTGGCCGCACGGATCCAGACCGACAAGTACCGTTTCGCGGTCATTGGCGATTCGAAGCACGGCGCAGGCTTCCCGGGGTTGCTGGAGTACTTGGACAAGGTGCTGCAACCGGACTTCGTGCTCTCCACCGGCGACATGGTTCAGGCAGGCGGCGGGAAGCCAGGCCCGGGCTACTGGGAGAAACTGGCCCACGAAGGAAACATGGCCTTCCGCGAACGTCCGTGGTGGCCGGTGGCCGGGAACCATGAGCTGGCCGGCAGCCCGTCCAGGAAGAAAAGCCATCATGATGATGACGACGAACTCGATGAGAATACCCCCGACACCACGGACGGGCTTGCGAACTTCAAACGTTTCTACAACCTCCAGCACGAGTACTACAGTTTCAGCTTCCGCAACGCCGTGTTCATCGCACTGCCCTACCCTTTGCCGAAAGACGAGAGCGAGAAGTGGCTGAAGGAGGAACTGCGCAAAGCCGCGGCCTCCGGCAAACACATTTTCGTGTTCAACCACGTTCCGTTCTTCACCGTGGGTTCGAAAACGAAGAAGGAAGTCCCAAACAAGGAGAACGGCCTGACCAGGCTGTTCGCCAAGTGCGGCGTCTGCGCGGTCTTTTCCGGCCACGACCATACTTATTACCGCACCGTGCGCAGCGGCGTGCCCTACGTCATCTCAGCGGGCGGAGGCGCCAAACTGTATGCCTTGGCGCGCATGAGCGAAGCTTTGCCGGAGGACGTCTACTACGGCGTTGACCCGCAAAGCGATAAGCCCTGGATGGACCTCGTCTCCGGCTGGACGGGTGCGCCCAAGAGAAGGTACTTTTACCACAATGGCGCGGCAGGCTGGCCCGACAGGCTGACTGAGCAGCCTGACCAGTACGCCGTCGTTGTGGACGTGGACGGCCCCAAGGTGGCCATGTTCTGTGTCACGGCCAAGGGCGAGAAGCTCGACGAAATGGTCTTGGCAAGGTAGGGCAAGGTGTTGATTTAGTGCACTCCTGCGGTTAATCTCAAGTCTGGGGGAGGGGGAGGGTCTCGTGTTCTTGGGGCCGCGAAAAGTGCGGCTGTGTTATCCCGCGCGGCCAGCAAAGGAGTGCAGGCCAACCTTACCCAGAAAACCCTGCCCATGCCTCTCACTCAGCAGAGCAAGCCGTTGCGAATGACCCTGCTGCTGGCGCTTGCCGCGCTGGCCGGCGCGGCGGTCCACGCCTGGCTCGGGGCTGGCCCTCCCCCTACCCCCTCCCGCAAGGGGCGGGGGGACACAATAGCCGGACAGGCAGTGTCCCGCACTTTGCCAAATTGCGGGACAGCCCGGTTGTCCCAGGATCTGCCACAGCGCAGCACGGCGCCGGGCGCCAACAACGCAGGGCCTGACGTTCAGGCGCCCAGCAAGCGCAGAGACGCGGACTACTGGCCGCAGGAGCCGCATCCGATCGCGCTGCGCAGGCGCACGCTGCTGCCTGGGCGGGAGGCGGCGGTCTCGCGCGCTGATGAGAAACTTGTGTGGCTGGTGCAGTTCGGGGGGCCACTGGGGCCGGACGGCATGGCGGAGCTGCTGGCGCGCGGCGTGGAAATCCTGCTGCCTACGGTCGCGGGGGCGTTCCACGCGCGCGCGTCGCAACGCGAGTTGTGCGCCGCGTCACTGGACTTCGCCCCGCGGATTCTGGGCTGGTGCAGACTGCGGCCCGAGGACAAACTCCTGCCGGCCGCCGCGGCCGGGGCGGGCGGCTGGCCCAAGGAAGCTATAGACGGCGCCGGCCAACTGCGGCAGTGCGTGGAATTGTATCCCGGCACGGACGTGCATAAGGCAGTCGCCGCCATTCAAGCCCAGGGCGGCGCTGTGCGCGGCCAGAACGCTCCTCACCAGCGTCCCGATGGCGGTTGGTCAATCGAGGTCTCCTGCCCGGCGGATCGGGACTCCGTGCTGCGCCTGGCGGCGCTGGAAGACGTCTATGCCTTGGACCTCCCGCGTCCGCCCAAACGCGCACACAACGAAGAAGCCGCCTCGGCCTCGAATATCACCATCTTGCAGGCCGCGCCCTACAGCCTTACCGGCGCCGGCATAACGGTCATGGTGCGCGACGAGGGCAAGGTCTTTGCGCATCCCGATCTGAGCGGGCGGCTGCTCTTTGCCCCGGCTGTCGCGGCGCTGGCCACGACTTCCCAGCATTCGACGCATGTTTCCGGAACGATCGCTGGAACGGGCCTGTTGAATCCCGCTGCGCTGGCGCGCGGCATGGCGATAGGTTGCACTCTGGTCTCCTTCGACCTGTCGGGCGACGACGTGAACGACGTCCTCCAGGCCAGCCAGAACAACGGCGTCGTCATCTCCAATCATTCCTACGGCTTCGCCACAGGCTGGGATGCCGGCACGTTCACTGACAACCAGAACACGTTCGGGGTGTATTCCACTCTGGCGCAAGAGTGGGACGGCATAATCCTCTCCGGCGCGCTGGTCCTCGTTAAGTCTATCGGCAACAGCCGCAATCAGAGCGGGCCGGGATTTCCCCCCAACGGGGCGCTGGCGCCTGACGGGGATTACTATGGCACCACCGACGCCTCATCCACGGGCAAGAACATCCTGGCGGTCAGCGGCGCTGCGGCCGCGGCGCGCGCCGGCGTTCCCAACACCGGCACGGTGGTGCTGCCGTCCTCATCCAGCGGACCGTGCCTCGATGGGCGCTTGCGCCCCGAACTGATCGCCGACGGCGACACTGTCACTTCCTGCAACAACAGCGTGACGCCGGGGCAGGAATACGTGGCCCTCACCGGCTCATCCATGGCCTGCGCGGTCGTGACCGGGGCCACGGTGCTCTTCATCCAGAATTACCAGACGCGTTTTGGTTCGGGCGCATATCCTCCGCCGCACTACCTGCGCGCCATCTATGCGCAAACGGCCACGGACCAGGGACGGCCAGGGCCTGATTACTTGCACGGCTTCGGGATGCTGGACCTGGCCGCGGCAGTCAGTCTCTTCCAGATAGACAACCCCGCCAGCGTGCGGATCGTGAATGCCGGCGTGGACGGGACCGTGCCGGAACGTTTTTATGTGCTGAACAGCGACGGCGTCACCGCCATCAAGGCCACGCTCTGCTGGACGGACCAGCCCGGCGACGTGCTGGCCGCAAAGGCGCTGGTCAACGACCTGGACTTGCGCCTGATTCGGGTTAGCGATCAGGCTGTGTTCTTCCCCTTCACGCTCGACCCGGCCCATCCGGAACAGCCCGCCAAGAGTGCCGTCAACAGTGTGGACACCATTGAGCAGGTGGTGTTGTCCGCGCCGGCCGCCGGCAGTTACCTGCTGGCCGTCCGCGGCGCCACCCTGGCCACCGCCGCCGGCTTCACCCTGGCCAGTTCCCACGGCCTGGTTGAGGACCCGGCTCCGGTGCCGGTCATCAACGCCAACGCCACCACCGGCCCGCCGCCTTTCCAGGTGACTTTCGACGGGAGCGCCTCGCACGCTCCCAGTGGCAGCATTGTCTCCTACTCGTGGGATTTCGGCGACGGGACCGCGGCCGCGGGCACGCTGGTGCAGCACGTTTACAGCGCGGGCAGCTACAGGGTCGTCCTCACGGTCATGGACAACCAGGGCGCCGCGGAGTCCGCCAGCATCGCGATCGCCGCCACCGACCAACCGCCCGAGGCGGTTCTATCCTTAAATCCCAGCAGCGGCCCGGTGCCCCTGACCTGCCTGATGAGTGCGGCTGGAAGTTCCACCCCGGTCGGCACGCTCGCCAGCTACCAATGGGACTTTGGCGACGGCACCTCCGGCGCGGGGCCGCAGGCCAGCCACACCTACTCCGTGCCCGGACTTTACTTTGTCACTTTGACTGTCATGGATGCCGCCAACGCTACGGACTCGAGCACGGTGCCGGTGTTTGCAGGGGAGGACCTGAACCCGTACACCAGCACCTTCTCCTTGAATTTTCGCAAATCGAACTCCGACAGCTTCTCCCTTTCCTCCAGGAACGCGCCCGTAAGCAAGACCCTTGTGACGCCGGCGGGACTGAGCGGCAGCGTGCAGCTTGGCGGGTTGAAGTATCTGTTCAAGCTGGATGCCAAGGGCGCCTACAAGGCCGCGCCGCTGCAAATCAAGCTGGTGCCCAAGCGGGCACAGGTCACCATTACGCTCACGCGCGCCGCGCTCCAAGGCGGCTTGGCCGCGAGCGGCATCCAAAGCGCTAATGCGAAACACCAGATAGTCCAGTTTCCGTTTGCCTTGGCTCTGAAAGACCGCGTCGCCGGCTCGGTGGGCCTGCCTTATGACTACTCCGCCCGCAAAGGCGTGACAGGCTCGGGCAGACTGATCGTGAACAGATAGGCATTAGACATCAGGCCTTAGAGATGCAGTGCCCTGTCGCCGAATTTCCACCGTCCCCAAGGGGAGTGAATGGGAAGGATGGGAACGATGGGAGGACTCATCATCATCTTCTTCCCATCTTTCCTATCCTTCCCATTCTTCCCATTCTCTGCCCCGCGGACGCGGGCAAGGCCGCGGTGGGACTGCTGGTGCGGTGCAGGGATGACGCGCAGCAGCAGCGCGATGCCCGTTGCCAATCGTCCCGCATTTTGCGAAAATTGCGGGGCGGCGCAGGTTGATTCAGCGCCCAAGTTCTTTGGCGAAAGACTCCAGCATGGGGTCGAGCTCCGCCTGGTTCTCAGGGAGAGAGACCTTGATATCGCCGAAGCGGGCGCCGTCGCCCCAACT
>JBEKKG010000509.1:0-8223 GCA_050010835.1 Planctomycetota bacterium | reverse complement strand
CGCCGGCTTTGAAGCAGTGGAGCTTCGTGGGCAGCGAGGGGCCTACGGACAAGCCCACCGCGGACGGCCGCTGGATGTCGTTCTCCGGGCCGCTCAAGGACGGCCGGACGGCGGCGCTCATCGTGCTCGACCACCCCAAGAGTTTCCGCCATCCCACACCGTGGTACCTCATCAAAGGTATGCCGTACTTCAGTCCGGCGGTGCTCTACAAGAGCCCGCACACGCTGCCGGCAGGGCAGAGCCTCACGCTGCGGTATCGGGTTCTATTCCAAGCGGGCGCGGTGGACGCGGCGGCCGTGGAAAAGGAATGGCAGAAGTTCGCGAACGAGTAGGAAACTAAGTCATTTTCTCGTAGTGCCTGCGTTTCTTCCTGGCCGCGCTCTTGAAGTAGTCCACGCTGCTCTTGCTCAGAGCGATGGCCACCTTCACATTCACCTCTTTGAATGCAAGGTTCTCAGGTGCAGGCAGGAAATCCTCCACTACCCTTGGCGCCCCGAGCGGTTCATCGGTGTATTTGATTCTCTTCCCCATAAACCCTCTGCCCCATTCGCCAGTACCCAGCGCCAAGTATCCGGATCACATCGCGGCGGCAGGTAGAACGAACTGCGTTCATCTGCGTTCATCGGCGGTTCCATACGTGGTGACCCGCCCAATCGCAATTGGCGCCTTGTGCGCTGAGCCGTTGCGCGATTTCCAACGGCAGGCCACAGGCCGGCCGTCCGCGTCCACGTCGAACCACATCGTCCCGCGCCCCACGCCGCTCTCGCCGTCGCCGCGCGTGTCGTCAGCGTGGCCGTGGCCGGTCGAATCAATCACCTCGACGCGCCAGCGCCCGCCTTCGTCCTCGACTGGCGCCTGGTTCACCAGCACCACGTGGCCCGTGTTGTCGCCGGGCTGGATCTCCTCCTTGCGCCAGGCGATGAAATCTCCCGCTCGCGCGTCCCTGAGCTTCTCGATGCGCCGCCAGCCCTTCGCGCCCTGCTCATCGGTTGGCGCGGCCGCGAACGCCGTGTGGAATTCGACCGCGCGCGGCCGAGACTTCCCGTTCTTCGGCACGCTCGCGAGTTGCTCCGGTGCGACGCGCTTGAGGATCAGAACGGCAAGGCCTGAACAGTCCAAGGCATAGCTGCCGTTTTCCTCGTCCACCTTGGTCTTGTGGCTGTACTGCGAGGCCTTCGCGTTGGCGAGGATGCGCCGGGCCTCGGCGAGGACGCGCTCGGCCGGAGCTTGCTCAACAACGGCTTCCCCGCCCCGGCCCAGCACCGATGCGAGGAGAAGGACTGCGGCTGCGTTGCGCACCAGACTCCGCATCCTGGCGCAGTTCCTCCCCGCCGCAGCCTGCAATGAACTATGGACAGCCATAGCCAGCTCCAAATATCCGGATCACATCGCCGCGCGCTATCCTCGCTCACCAAAATACAAGAGGGCCAAGGGCTATGGAGCCCGCGCCACCACCACGCGGAAGCCGAATCCGCCTACGTGGCCGCTGACGCGTGCCGTGGGGTAGGCGATACGGAAAGCCGACCGGCAATCTGCGGCTGCGAGATTGCACGAACCGCCGCGCAAAATGTGGCGGTCGCCTTGTGCGGGACCTGGTGGGTCCACCACAGCCTGCTCAGTATATTTCTCGAAGCAGTCCTGACACCACTGGCAAACATTGCCGTGCATGTCGTACAGGCCCCAAGGGTTCGGCTTCTTAGCGCCCACGGGGTGCATCATTTTAGCGGCGAAGCCCTTCCTTCCCGCCCCCGGCTTATCCTCAGAGTTGTCTTTGAACCAGCAATACTCGTCCAAAAGCTTATCGCTATCGCCGAAATAGTAAGCGGTCGTGGTGCCGGCACGGCAAGCGTATTCCCATTCGGCTTCCGTCGGCAGCCGCACTGTCTTTTGGGTCCCTTTGCTCAGCTTTGTGCAGAAGTCCTGCGCATCGTCCCAGGAAACCATGTCCACTGGGTTTTTGGGCCCCTTGGTAGTACTGGGGTTCTTCCCCATCAACATTTCATACTGTTCCTGTGTAACCGGATACTTGCCCATGTGGAACGGCTGGGTCAGCGTGACTTGATGCTGCAGCTCAGTTTCCGTCCGTTTCGCTTCGGTGGCCGGGCTGCCCATCATAAACTTGCCAGGGCGGATAAACACCAGTTCCAGCTTCACCCCGCCGCCCAGATCCAGCGCCAATTGCTGCGCTTGGCTCAACCGCTCCTGGAGCGCCGCCAACTTGTCCGCGAGAGACGCCGCAAACTTGGTTTTCCCGTGTGCCTTCTCGAAGGCCGCGAGCATTTCGGCCACCTCTTTGGCCTTTTGCTCGGAGAGTTTTCCGGTCCCCGCAGCCCTGGCGATGGCATCCCAGGCCGTCTTGGCCGCGCCTTCGCCTTCGGCGGCGCCAAGCTGTTTTTCGTCGAGCCTGGCTTGGTACGGCGGAGTCAGCGCGCAGTCCTTGGCCGCGGCCAACTCGCCTTTGGCGGTCTGGGTATCGTCGCCGGCCAGCGCGCGGATGCCCTGCGCCAGGTGTTCCGCGGGGGTCTCGGGCTTGAAGTCGCCGGCCAGCCGCTTGCGCTCGGCTGCCGTCAGGTCCACGATGTGAACCTTCCGCGCCATGTTGCCGCTTCCGCCGCCGCCTGCTATCTGGACCTGGACCTCGATTGCATCGGCCGTAACACCGGACACCACGCCCTTCACTGTTTCCTTGGCTTTCTCGAACTCAAACGATTGCTCTTTGCCATTCTTGAGCTTTTCGAGCACGGCCAGTTTGGCGGCCTCAACTTTTTCCAAGGCCGCGCAAACATCAGACAGGTCCTGGAGTTTTGGGGCCAGTTCCTTCAGAGCGGGATCTGCCTTGGCGTCGGCAGCGGTCTTCCTCGCGCCCTTGACGTCGCCCTTGAGCGTCGCACCCACGAATGCGTCGAGGTACCGGGTGAAGGCGGTCTCCGCCGCGGCCACGGCGGCGTTGCGCGCGGTTTCGGCATCGGCTTCCTGGGCCGCGGCCAGTTTGGCCCCCAGGTCCCGCACGCGGGCCACCCCGGCGCGATACTCCAATTTGGTCGCGGCTTCCAGGGCCTTCTTCGCGTCGGGCCAACGCTTCTCCGCCAGTCCTTTTTCCACCTCGTCCAACGCGGTCTTCAGACTGGCTTCGGCCTGCGAGCGCAGGTCGGCGCTGGCCTTAGCCGCCCGCTGGGCGAGAATCTCGGCCTGCTCCGGCGGAAGTTTCTCCCACACGGCGAGCGCCGAGTCATACTTGCTTTGCGCGGCCAGGTCGTTGGCTTGTTGGGCGAAGCGTTGCGCGGCGGCGGCCACGGCTTCGTCACGGCGCTTGCCCACCGCAGCGATGGCTTCCTCGGCCTTCCGCTCGAACTCGGTGCCTTTTGCCGCGGCGCGGACCTTCTCGAACTCGGCGCCGGCCCCGGCGTAGTCTTCCGGCTTCTTCTTCCAGAAATCCTCGGCGGCCTCAAAGCGGCTCTTCAGTTCTTCAGTGGAGACAGCGGCTTTTTTCGGGGGCAGGCTGGAAGCCTGCCCTACAGCGCCGGAAGTTGCGGCTTTCGCAGCCGTGCTCTCCGGGGCCGGCTGCGCGGACTTGTTCCCGTTGAGCCAGAACAGAAGGGCAACAAGGGCCACGGCCGCGATGCCTGCCGGCACGAGCCATCTGGCGCCCTGGGCCGCGGCTGCGGGCGCCACATCGCGGCGCAGCGTCCGGATCTTCTCAGGCGCCGCCGCGGCGCCGGGCGGCCGCTGGCCGGTGAACGGCCACTTGGCCGGCGGCAGCTCGGCATACTGCGGGGGCTTGCCACGCGCTGCACGGTCCAGATCTTCGGCGAGTTTCTCCGCGGACTCGTACCTGTCGGCGCGGTCCTTGGCGAGCAGCTTGGCGAGTATGGCCACTGTGCCCTTGCTGAACTGCACGCCCGCGTCATCGGGGTTGAGGGGTAAGGCGTCCGCATTTGAACCCGTTTTGGACTGCATCCTGGCGTCTTCGGGGCTGGCACACTTGGCGGTGATGTGCTTGCTCATGATCTCGGCGCCGGTATTGCCTCCGAACATCACCTTGCCGGTGAGCAAGTGATACAGCGTCGCGCCCAGCGAATAGAGGTCGCACCTGGCATCCAGGTCGCGCTGGCCGCGCGCCTGCTCGGGGGAGATATAGTCCGGCGTGCCCAAGGCCGTCCCTTCCTGGGTCAGGGCTTTCTGCTCATCGCTCTGGCTTTCCAGGCGCGCCAGCCCCAGGTCGCACAGCTTGGGCGTGCCGCTCTTATCAATCAGGATATTGTCGGGCTTGACGTCGCGGTGGAGTATGCCTTGCGAATGGGCGTGCGCCAGCGCCAGCGCCACGGCTTTGCCTATCTTCAAGACCTGCGCTTCAGGCAAGCCGCCGGCGGGGGTGAGTTTCTTGGCGCTTTGACCGTCCACGTACTCCATGGCGAAGTAATACACGCCGCCCACTTCGCCCACGTCAATGCCGCTGACGATGTTGGGATGGCTCAGGCGCGCGGAGGCGCGCGCCTCGCGGACGAAGCGTTCGGTGAAGGTGGGCTGTTTGGCCAGGCTGGGAGGCAGAATCTTCAGCGCCACGATGCGGTCCATGGTGACCTGGCGGGCCTTGAACACAGCCCCCATCCCGCCCTGCCCGATACGTTCAAGCAGTTCGTAATTGCCGATCTTCTGCTTCTCAGCCATGCGTCCTGGACCTCGTTGTGTTAAAGTACCCCTGCATACCAAGTTGCGCGAGTACGGCCAAAGGGTGCGGGATTCCGGCCAGGTGTCAGTCTTCGTTGACCTGGAACCACGCCAAGCGCTTCTGGTTCAGATAGTAAATCCGGCCGGTCTCGTACATATACAACATCATGAAGTACAGCCAGATGCTGAGGCCAGCCAGCCGGCCGACAATGAAAAGATTATCGCCGTATATCCTGACAAGCACATAGACGACGTCCGTCAGCACCAGGACAAGATAGGTCAGCAGGTACTCCCCACCCACTCTGAAGATTGAGGAAATTACAAAAGCAGGGTTGAGAGCCGCATAACTGCGGTGCAGCAGCAAAGCCAGCAGAGCCATCGGCAGGCAGAAGGAGCCCGCCAGATACAGGAACCCCGCCACAGCCAAGTGCCCAATTATCGCTGTCCAGTTGACTCTAAATTCTGGCCTGCGTTGCGACTCGAACCTTTCCCGGGCGGCGCGCCGCACAGCCGGAGGCGCACGCGGGTTGTCAGCCAGCTTCTTCCATTCGAGCTGCTCTTTTGAAGGCTCAGTATCGGGGACCGCCTCCTCGTCATCTCTGCTGGGGACCATAAAAGAAGAATAGCCCACTGCGAAATACACGTAGAGAAGTACCGGGGCAAGGGTCGCTACCTTGGCGACCAGAAAGTACAACGAATTGCCGAAGTCCGTCCCCTCCGGCCAATCCGGAGGCGATTCACGCCCGGAGGCCGCAGTGCGGCAGACCTTGGCAAAGTACGTGTACATAAACGCCATGCTCAGACCAATGCCATAAAAGCCCGCGTAACTCAACAGCCAGCAGAAAACCGCCCCAATCGGGAGCATCACTTTGCCGGCGCCTCTGAACGGATAGGCAAAGGCTTCTTCGACCCGTTGGGAGAAAGGCAAGGGCGGCAGGCCCTGCTCTTCCCGCGACAACAGCTTCAACTGGGCGCCGCACTCCTCGCAGATCGGGTTATCCTCGACCATCTTCCTGCAGTTGCTGCAGTAGAATTCCTTGCAGCGTTCGCACAGGCACGTGGCTTTGACCGCCTCGTGGTTCTTGCAGAAGAAAGGCGGCTTGCGCTCGCTAAAAGGAATAGGTGCCTTAGGGGGTTCCTCCTGCGCCTCTACTGGCGGAGGTTCGGGCTCGGCAGGCGCTGCTGCCACCTGCGGAGCGAACAGCTCCGGATTCAGGAACGCCGCCCTCGAGCCCGCCTTAGCCAGCTTCGCCGGCATCCCAGCCGGGCCCGGCTGTTGCGCCGCCGCCCCGGCTTGTGCCACGGCCTGCCCTGCTTGCCGCACAGCCTGATCCGCAATCGGCACATCCTCGAAGCCTGGCGGCTGGCTGGGCGGGGGCTTGGGGGGGGCGCTGAGTTGCCGGGACGCGCTACGGCGGTAGGTTTGCGTTTGCCGGTCCAGTGCGGCAGCGAGTTCCACCGCGCTGGGCGTGCGGCAAGGCGCGCCGCACTTGGCGCAGATGAAGCGCTCGCCCTCCTGCCGGGCACACAAACGGCATAGGAACATGTGGCATTGATCGCAACGCAGGACTGCCGACATAGGTGGATGATTGGGGCAGCGCGGGACGCGGGAAGCCTGCGAGGATGGGGTGCTCATGCGCTCGGGAATTATAAATCCGAAATCCGAAACACGAAGCTCGAAAAACTAAATTCATGGGAAGAATGGGAAGAATGGGAGGAATGGGAGGAATGGGAGAAATGGGAGGAATGGGAGGAATGGGGGTGATGATTCGTTCGCGAGAAGCCCTCCCCCTACCCCCTCCCGCAAGGGGAGGGGAACACAAAAGCCGGTTCTTGCGAACGAATCAACCATTGCGAAAATCGAGTTTACTTGAAGATGATTTCTCCCCAATTCTTCGGCTCCATCTGAAGTTCAAAGACCACGTCGTCCACGATGCCCGTGTGCTGGTTGCTCCAGTAGGTGCGCAGGCGCGTGCGCTGGCTGGCCTGGTCGCCGTGGGTGACGCCGAAATCGCCGCGCAGGGCCTGGTCCGGCACGGGCGAGAAATCCAGCGCGGCCAGCGGGACCGCGGCTTCGACCACATAAGCGCCGCCGCGCTTCTTGGCCGTGATTTTGGCGTCGGTGAGCACCGTCACGCTCTCCATGATGTATTCCTTCACGACGCCGGAACTGAACGTCTTCGGATGCTTGTCCTTGGCCAGACGGCGGTACAGCACCGCAGTGGGCGTCCCCTTGAAGTTGCCGATTGAAAGGCGCAGGTCGCCGAGCACAGCTTCGTTGCGGTCCTTGGCGGCGCGCGGGTCCGTGCCCAACTGGAAGTCCACGGTGTCGCCGCGCACGTACATCTCTTCAGGCGCCTCGGCGCCGTTGCCCCACGGCGTGGCGTCTCGCACGTCCCAGGCCAGGAAGAGGTTCTGCTCGTCCCAGGCCGTAGCGGCACGCACCGCGGCGTCGTCAGTCTTCTTGAAGCTGAGGATTTCCGCGCCTTTGAAGTCCTTGTCGAAATCGCCGCTGAACTCAATGGTCTTTTTGTTCACAACCACGCGCCGCGTGCCCACGGCCGCCTGCAATTGCTGATCGCGCAAGGCCAGCGCCTGTTTGACCTCGTCCGCGCTGATCTGGAGGCGCTCGCCGCGCAGTTCCTTCACGGTATCGAGGCCCGCCACCTGTACGTTCCAGAAGCCCGTCTTGCCGGCCTGCAGATAGAGATTCCCGTCCTTGGCGTAACAGATCGAGCCGCCGAAGTCTTCGCCGCCCATGCCCGGCGGGCAGTTGTCGAGCACCGCACCCGGCTCGGCCTTTTCGGGGAAGCTCATCTTCAGCGGGTCGCCCTGGAACAGGCGCGCCAGGTAGTAGCCGCGTTCGGTGAGCACGTGCCACTCGCCCACGTTCGTGGCGATGACCCAGATATTGCCGATGGGGTCGGGGAGCGTCGCCGCGCCGCAAGCGCCGAAGCTGCCGCGGACCATGCCGAGCTGCGGCGGGCAGGCGTTGTGCGAGCCGTGTACGCCCGTGAAGTTGCTGGGGTAGGTCCACAAGGTCTTGCCGGACGCCACGTCCACGCAGGCGAAGAGGCCGTGGTTCACGCCGTAGGGGCCGTCGTAGAGATAGAACTTATCGTCCGCCGAGCCCAGCCCCCATTGGTCCTTCATCGGTGCTTCAGCGATGGGCACCGGGTGGCTCAAATCGTACTTCGGAGCGCCGCAGGCAGTGAAGCCCGTGACCTTGTATTGTTTATGGTTCGCGTACAGCGTCAGGTTCGGGAGAAAGGACATGTACCAGCCGCTGAAACGCAGCTCGCCGTCCACGCCGCTGCACTCTTCCAGTTGACGCTCGCCGTCGCCGTTCTCGTCGGACCAGACCATCGTCTTCGCAACCTTGACGTTCTGGCCGTGGCCCGTTGTGCCGATCTCCTTGCCGTCGGCGTCCACGTAATAGATGACCGTGCGCAGCTTGTAGTTCGCGTCGCCGAGGCGTTCGTAGATGTTGAGCGGGCCGAGATTGAAACTCCAGTTGCCCGCCACCGCCAGGTACACTTTGCCGTTCGGGCCAAT
>JBEKKG010000508.1:0-5857 GCA_050010835.1 Planctomycetota bacterium | reverse complement strand
GCCCAACTCGGCCACGTTCTCAGCGCAGGAGAAGCGCTGCGTTGAACCCGCCCGGCAGGCATATTCCCATTCTGCTTCGGTCGGCAGGCGGCACTTCTTTTTTTCGAGCGCCGAGAGCTTTTCGCAAAACGCCACGGCATCCTGCCACGAGACGCCTTCCACGGGCAAGTTGTCTCCCGTAAAGTTCCCGCGCCGCTGGCCCATGACGGCCTGCCACTGGCCCTGCGTGACCTCGGTGACGCTCATGCGGAACGGCTTGCTGATCTTGACGCGGTGCAGGGCTTCTTCCCCTTCGCGGCCTTTCTCGTCCGCCGGGCTGCCCATGTCGAACTCGCCCGCCGGAATAAAGGCCCATTTCATGCCGAAGGAGCCGGCCTCCGTCTCGCCGGGCTTGGGCGTGTCCCCGCCGGACGCCCTGGCGGCCCAGAGAATCAGCAGGACGCAGAACGTGGAACAACAGGCGCGCACAGGTCTGATGGGAGTTATGGGAAGCAGGGGAGTTATGGCACGGCACAGCACGCGCGCCGGAGTATCTCTTGTCACTTGCAAGGTGCCCCTCGTCCCACGATTCACGCTTCACGATCCACGCGCCACGATCCACGATCCACGTCAGTCTTTCATGCCTTTCGTATCGAACTCCAGCTTCTCGTTGGCTTTCATCATCTCATCCCAAGTGAGCGGCGCGCCCTTGTAGCACGCCGTGCGGCCCAGGATGGTGGTCAGGTTGCTGCGCACGCTGGGGGCCACGGTCGGGTTGTCGTACTTCGCGTTGCTGATGCTGTCATGGTACGTGGCGATGTTGGCAATCACGCCGTTGCTGAAGATATTCCCTGAGCTGCCGCCTTTGAAGGGAACTTGGCCGCGGATGCAGACCTCTCCGCCGTAGTGCGTATCAATCATGCCGCGTTGGCCGAAGATACGGCAGCCGATGTCGTCGTAGCCGTCTCCGTACTGTTTGGACGCGAACATCAGCACCACGTCGTTGGGGAAGCGGTAGATGACCGCGAAGTGGTCGTTCACGTTACCGGAGCCGGACCGCCCCTTGCGCCCGTAGGCGCCCACGGCACTCAGCGGCGCCTCGTCAATGATCCACGAGGCCACGTCGAGCGCGTGAATGTTCTGCTCGGTGATGATGTCCCCGGAAAGCAGTTTGTCCACGCCCCAGTTGCGCAGGCGCTGTTCGGCATTGGTGTTGTCGTAGGTGGGGTTGCCCCAGGTAATGCCGGTGTAGTAGACGGCCTCGCCGCTGACGATCTTGCCGATGTCGCCGTTGTGGACGCGCTTGATGGCTTCCTGGTAGAGCGCGTTGGCGCGAGTCTGGAAGTCAACCAGGTAGACGAGTTTCTTCTCCGTGGCCTTCTTGCCCGACTCGGCGTGCAACAGGCAGCCAGGCACGTCCACGGCAATCGGCTTGGCGACGTAGACGTGCTTGCCGGCCTCAACCGCGGCGGCCGCGTGTTCCGGATGATAGAAAGGCGGGCTTTCGATGACCACGCCGTCGAGCTTGCTTTCGAGGAGTTTTTTGTAGCCGTTAAGGCCGCTGTGGCGGCGGGCGGCGTCAATAGCGAACTTGTCGCCGAACCCCTTGACCTTGTCCTCAAAGTAATCTGCGCAGGCGACGAATTTGAAGCCGCCGTTTTTCTTGAACAGGTCGCTGATCCAGTGGCCGCGCCCCCCGCAGCCGATCAGGCCCACTTCGATCTGCGGCTTGTCGTCGGCGCGGGCCGTGCGCGCCGTGCCCAGCGACAGCGCCAGCGCGCCGGCCCCGGCCGCCGCCAGGAAACCGCGGCGCGTAGGGCAAGCCTCTGGCTTGCCGCGCTGCCCTGCGGATGATTCGGTGTGTGCCATGAGCTGAACCTCCCCTTGAAATGCCTCCGCCATTGGTTGACTCTGTATACACCATGTGGGGCGACTTGCCAAGTCGCCCGGGCGATTCGGCGAATCGCCTTACATTAAGGGAGAACGGGAAAGATGAAAGCAAAATCGCTGGCCGAGACGCAACTCCTGTCCATCGAGGACCAGTCCTTCCGCCTGGGACTGGACCCAGCCACGGGCTGGATTCGCGCGTTCGTCTGGAAGCCGTCCGGGACCGATCTGTTCGCGCAGGCGCGCCGGCCGATTGAGGGCTATATCGGCGGCATCCGCGTTTTCGACGAGGTGGCGCGCAGTTGGTACGACGACTTTGACGGCCCGAGCAAGCTGCGCTGGCTGAGCAAAGGCGGGAAGAGCAAAGCGCTCGCGTTCGAGAAGCGTTTCCGCGGCGCGCCGTTCAGCGTGCGCGTGGAGTTCTCCCTGCGCGGCGGAGTGCTCAACTGGGACGTGGAACTGCGCCAGGACCCCGGCCGGAAGGGCAATCGCCAGGTCAAGGTGATTTTCTTTCTGCCGCTGATCGCGGGCTGGGACGTGTGGGCGCCGGCCATGCGCACGCCGTTCACTTTCGACGGCATGTCCAGCTTTGAGTTCATGTACAACCAGGGGCCGTACTACGGCGAAAGGGAGATCATGGTCCCGGTGCTGAGCCACTTCAACGCGCGGCTCAACGCGGGCTACACCGTCTGCGAGCGCCTGGACCGCAACATCCCTTCGGCCAAGTTCCAGTTCGCCAACGGCCGGACCCACTTCAACTGGTCGCAGTATTTCTCCGTGCCGAACTGGGAGGACTATCCGTACCTCGAAGTGGTCCATGCCTACATCGGCATGCGCGGCCGGACGCCCTGCCGCACGGGCCTCGAGGTCTTCCTCCACGGCGGAGACTGGCGCCCCGGACTGGGCCAGGTGGTGGCGCGGCACCGGGAGTTCTTCTATCCCAGAGTGGACGCCATCTGGGACCGCGCCGGCGTGTTCCATTGCGGCGGAGTGCAGACGGCGGATGAGCTGGAGCGTTCCCTGGCGCTGGGCATGAAATACCTCGAAGTCCACGGCCACTTCCCCTGGTACGGCGAGTACTTCACCCGCGAGGCCGCCGAATGGGAGTCCATCGGCACGCTGGAGCAGCGCCGCCTGGGCCGCCCCTGCGATCCGCACACGCCCAAGCTTTCGCAGGAGCGCATTGAGAAGGCGCTCAAAGTCTTCCAGGAGCACGGCGTTTCGCCACACTACTACATCAATTTCTCCGACGGCTACCGCGATGAGGTCGAGAAGCGCTGGCCCGGCTCGATCGCGCGGCAGGAGGACGGCAGCCCCGCGGCGTCAGGCTGGCATTTCTGCCACCTGATGAACCCCGAACCCAAGGGCGCGTTCGGCCGCCACCTGCTGAAGAACGCCAGCGACGCAATCGCGCGCTACCCGCAATTGGACGGCTTCTTCCTGGACTGCTTCCGCCACTTCGAGCTGGACTTCGGCGCAGACGATGGCGTCACGCTCGCCAACAACCGGCCGGCCTACAACGTCTCCTGGGGCCTCGGCAAGTTCCAGGAGGCGCTCTCCAAACTGCTGGTCAAGCACAACCTGGACTGCTTCGCCAACAAACCGCGGACCCTGCAAACCATGCGTTGCAGCGACGGCGTGCTCCTGGAAGGGCAGGGCGACGCGGAGGAGGCCAAGTGGTTCTGGATCTGCCTGGCCAAGCCCATCTTCTATATGTGGGGCGCCCTCACGAAGCCTGAAGAAGAGTACCTCAAGCGCAGCGTGGTCCTCGGCGGCTGGCCCACGCTCCCTGCCGGCAACTGGCGGCAGAACGGCCGCGAGTTCGAGTTCCAGAAGAAACTATACGCGGCGTACCTGCCGCTGTACGAGCACTTCCGGCGGCGCGTGGTGTGCTTTGAGCCTGACCCCATCCGGTTCAGTGACGGCCTGTACGGGCAACTGTACACGCGCCCCGACGGCGCCTGCGTCGCGGGTGCCATGAGCGACTGGAGCAGCGTCTTCGATCAGGGCGGGCGCAAGGTGGTTGCGCCTTATGCCGCCTTCCGTCTCAAGGATGCCGCGCGCCTGAGCGACGTGCAGGTTCACTACGCGGGCGAGGCGGCCCCGCGCCAGAGCGATTTCTACCGCACGAGCGACGGCCTGCTCGTTGTGGACCTGCCCGCTTTCCGTACTGCGGCCGTTGTGGTGCTGAAACCCGGCAGCGGCAGCCGCGACCTGGGAGTCAAGCAACTGCGCGACACCCGCGACTACTGCGGCGACCCGACGAGCGCGTTCGAGTTCGGGAGCGGGGCGAAGGAATAGCATCTCAACACAGAGGACACAGAGGAACACAGAGGGGGAGAGAGGTGAAAGGGTGAAAGGGTGAAAAGTGTCACACCGTCACCTGTTCACCTCTTCAAGATTTTCCTCTGTGTTCCTCTGTGTCCTCTGTGTTTAGGAATCCGGGCTAGAGCACAAACCGCCTGCCGTGCCCGCAAACGTGGACTTTCAGTTTGGGGTATTTCACGTGCATGTAGTCGCTGAAGGCCGCGGGGTCGCCGAGGTTGTTCGGAAACATGTCGTAGTGCGCCGGAATGGTCAAGCGCGGCTGGAGCGCGCCCGCCAGGTCGGCGGCTTCCTGGTAGGTCATGTTGCCGAGGCAGTTGCTGGCCAGGCGCTTGGCGTCGCGGCCGTTGATCGGCAGGAACACCACGTCGAAACGCCAGCGGCGCAGCTTGGTCTGCAACCCCTCATAGATGCAGCAATCGCCGGAATGGTAGAGCGTGCAGCCATTGCCCTCGACAATGTAGCCCAAGTGCGGATAGCGGCCCGTCGCGGGGTCCTGGTCGAGGAACTCATGCGCCGCGGCCACGGCGCTGATCTTCAGTTCGCCGGCCTGCTGCTGCAATTGCGCCATAATCGTCTTGCCGTCGTCAAGGCCGATGAAACGCTCCACGGGAATATGCAGTTCCTGCGCCAGCTTCTCGCGCAGCAGCTCCGGCACCACGAACTTTGCGGCGGGTGAGGCGGCGGCCAGGGCCGGCCAAACCGGGCGGTCAATGTGGTCGCTGTGGTCATGGGTGCCGCAGATGAATGCGGCGTTGGTCATCTCCTCGGGCCGGAGCAGCGGCGGAACAAGGCGCGTGCTCCGCGCCGACAAATATGGGTCTATGTAGATCACCGTAGCGCCGAGTTTGACAATGAAGCTGTGCTGCCCCAGCCACCACAAGGCCAGTTGGCCCGGCTGCACCTGGCAGGCGTCCACGTCCGCGATGAGTTTGGTTCCAGTGAGCATCCCGGGTTCCTCTGCTCAAGCCTTGCTTGCGCTGCTGGTTGCGGCTATACTACATCAAGGTGGAGGTGTCAATCATGGGTTTGACCAAGGTAACCGCTAAACTGTGCGATCTGGCAAAGAAGAATCCTCCGTTCGAGGCTGTTTTTCTCGTGGACACTGGCTCGATAGATTGCTTGGCGGGGTCCGATGTGCTTGTGGCGACGGGCATCCAACCCGAGGGCAAAGATTCTTACGAACTGGCCAATGGGGAGCCCGTGGAATATCAGTATGGATACGCACGGTTATCTTTCATGGGGGCGGATACCGTCGTCAAGATTATCTTTGGCCCGCCGAACAGCGAACCCCTCCTTGGCGCCGTGGCGCTGGAGGTCGCTGGCATGACCGTGGACCCGGTGACCCGCACCCTCAAGCGCCTGCCCACCAGGTCATTGAAGTAGCTATCTGTGCACAGACGGTGTAAGTTCTCGAAGGAACGCCGGTGTTCTTTACGGAGGGGGATTCTAATGTTTAAGGGGACGGCTCTTGTTGGTTGCGCCTGGGTTTGCGCCGCAGTGTGTGCGGTCTTGGCGGCGGAGGTGCCTGAGCAGGACATCACCAAGGTTGACAGCGATTTCGCCGTGCAAGGCGAATATGTGGGCGAGGTCACCGCTGCTGACGGCGCCAAGCAGAAGCTGGGGGCGCACATCATCGCCTGCGGCAAAGGCACGTTCCATTCCG
>JBEKKG010000507.1:0-5857 GCA_050010835.1 Planctomycetota bacterium | reverse complement strand
CGGGGGATGAGCAGGTCTGCGTGTCAGTGCGCGCTTCGGACCAGGAAGGCAGCCCCAAGTTCATTGAAGGGCCGGTTGTGCCGGCCCTGGGGCGGGTCCCGCACACCGTCAGGACACTCAAGGACGACGAGGACTTCAAAGCCGACCTGGAGGCCCAGCGCACGGGCCTCGAGTTGTACTTGCCGCTGCTGCTCCTGGCCATGCTGGTGCTGGTTGCGGAAGGCCTGCTTGGCTCGCCGCCGCTGCGCCGCGCCAAGACCAGGAAAGCGGAAGCCGGCGACCAGTCGTCCGAACCGCTGGCCGCGCAGGAGGCGCAGGTTGAGGTGGAACCGGAGAGTGCCGCAAGCGCTTCAACCGCGGCGTAAGCACGAGGTGGTGCATAACCGGACTTGTGCCACGGATGTGGCCGCGCCGGCTGTTTGGCGCGGCCTCATCCGTGGCACGGATAAGCCGCCGCGTTGCGGCGGCATATCCGTGGCACAAGTCCGGTGAGGCACTCAGCGCGAGGTGGAAAGTGGCAGGCCTGCTGGGATTCGTCAATTGGCGCCCGCACCTTGGACCGCTGTCCAGCGGCCTGATCACGCTGGCCGTGATTGCCTGGCTGTGTCTGCTGTATTACCGGAACCGCACGCTCCATTCCACGGCGCGGTCGTGGTTGCTGGTGCTGCCCAAGATCCTGGCCGCCGTCCTGGTGCTGATCGCCTTGTTCGATCCGTCCTGGCGGGCGACCCGGCCGCGCAATGACAAGGAGAAAGTCCTGGCGCTGCTGGACGTGTCCTCATCCATGGACGTGCGGGACAAGCCGGAAGGGCCGCGCGTGCAGCGCGCGCGGGCCGTCCTGAAGCGCTTCCAGGAAGAGCTGAGCGGGTGGCTGGACTTCGACGTGCTGGCTTTTGACCGCGAGGTCCACGAGTTGGGGGCGGAGAAAAAGGACGGTGTCCGCGAGACGGATTTGGGCAAATGCCTGGTCACGGTTGCCGAGCGCCCCGATCTGTCCGCCTATCTGGGCGTGGTCCTGCTGACCGACGGCGGCGATGAGCCGGTGCAGTGCGCGCGGATGCCGGGCGCCCCGCTGTACATCGTGGGCATGGGTTCGGACCCGTCCACGTGGAACGATCTTTCCATAGCCGACGTGGATGCACCCACGGCCACCGAGGAGAACGCGCCATTCGATGTCGCGGCCGACGTGGTCGCGCGCAGCGCGGACGGGGATTTCTCGGCCGCCATCCGCGCGGTCACAGTGTCGCTGCAGGAGGCGGAGGGCGGCGACGTAGGGCAAGATGGCATCTTGCCCCACTGGAAGAATCTGGAAAGCAAGACGGTGGACTTGAGCAAAAGGCGGGAACGCCTGGTCTTCCGCGCCCCCGGCAGCAAGGAACTGGGCGTGCGGAAATTCAAGGTGGCGGTCAGCCCGGTGAGCGGCGAACTGTCCACCCTGAACAATGAGCGCACGTTCACGGTCGAGGTGCGCAAGCGGAGCATTTACGTGCTCTTCTTCTCGCGCACGCTCGACTGGGACTTCGCGCTGCTGAAACGCGAGCTGAAAAATGACCCCGCGATCAACGTGACGGCGGTCTACCGCAAGGCCGAGACGCTGGTGAGCATCGAGGGGGACAGGCAGAAGGGCGACGAGGCCCTCAACCAGGGCTTCCCTGCGGACGAAAACCTGCTCGATCTCTACAAGTGCATCATCCTGGGGTCGTTCCCCGCCCAGGAGCTCCAGCCGGCCCAGTGTGAGGCCCTGCGCAAATACGTCGAGAAGGGCGGCGCGGTGGTCTTCCTCGGCGGGCCGGATTCGTTCGGCCGGGGCGGATACGAGTCCCGTGCCAACGGGATTCTCGCGCCGCTTTTCCCCTGGCAAATCAGCGGCTCCGAACCGGAAATCACCGCGGGCCGTTTTCCCGTGACCGTGCCGCCCCAGGCCACGGAACATGCGGCCATCGCCGCGGCCGCGAAGGCGCTGAGCCAGGTGCAGTCGCCGGAGGTGTATTCGGTCAACAACGTGGGCAACCTGCGGACGGGCGCGTTGAGCCTGCTGGACGTCTCCGCGGGCGGCAAGGTGCTGGCGCTGGTGGCCTTGCAGCCCTTCGGCCGCGGCCAGACGCTGGGCGTCGCCACGAACACGCTCTGGCGTTGGGGCCAGAAAGAAGGCGAAACCCGCAAAGTCTACGCGCTGTTCTGGCAGCAGGCGGTGCGCTATATGTCGGGTTTGTATGAGGGCGACCGTTTCATCGTCGTCAAGTGGGACCGCAAGCAGTACCGGCCGGGCGAGGCCGCCGAAGCCACGCTGCACATCGTGGGACAGTACGCCACCGGGCAGGTCCGCTTGAGCGGCTCGGTGGCCCATGCCGGCCTGACGCAGAAGGTCTCCGTTGATCCTGTCCTGGGCACTGAGAACACCCATCGGGCCAGGATGTTCTTCCCTGAGCGCGGCGAGTACCTTTTCCATGTGGAGGCCCTGGCCGGCTCGGAAAAACTGGACTCCTACGAGCGCAACCTGCGCGTGCAGCCAACCTTGAATGAGGGGGCCTGCCTGGAGGTGGACGAGGCCTTCCTCGATGACCTGGCCAGCCGCAGCGGCGGGCAGTATGCTAACGAGAGCGAGGCCGCCACAATGAAGCTCATTGAAATACTGCGCGCCAAAGTGCTGGCTGGTTCGGTCGTCATGGACATCCCACTGGTCAACGAGAAGTACGCCTACTTCTCATTGCTCTTGTTGATCTTGGTTGCAGAATGGGTTGTCCGGCGGAGGATGAACATTTTCTGATGGACGACGAACAGATGAATGTGCGGCCTAATTGTAGCGCAGACTTCCAGTCTGCTGTATCGCGGGCTTCCAGCCCGCAGACCGTCTCTTGCTCCTTGCGCTGCCCCGAGCTATCCATGCCCTGCCGACTGGAAGTCGGCGATACAGCAGGTTGGAAACCTGCGCTACGGCGGCTGCGCCGCACCCTGTTCCTGGCCGCGCTGCTGGCCGGGAGCGCCGCACCCCCGTGCGGCTGGAACGCCGGCGCCGCCGAGGGCGCCGAGGCTGGTGGCCGGGCCCCGCGCCGTTTTGGCACGGTGCATCCCTCCGACGTCCAGATCCTGCAAGGCACCGTGCTGCTCACGCCGGGCACCCAGTTCGCCCTGACCCAGATCGTGTTGGGCAAGAAGGAGAAAGCCGATGTGCCCTTCACGCAACTGCGCAGCTTCAACGTGGATATCGTCAAGGAGATGGCTTTCTCACCGTTCACCCGGAACGAGGAGCTTGAGGCCGAGCGGATGATGCAGCCTTACAAGTGGGACCGCCAGGACCGCGACAAGAGGATTGCGGACGGGATTCCGTACCCCGTCAGGGAACTGGTCTGCGTGGTGAAGTTCACCAGCGGCGAGGAAATCACGGGGATTATCAACAGCACCGTCCTGTACGTCGAGCTGCGCGAGAAAGTCCAGGACATGCCCAGCGGCACCAAGCGTTTCATCCTGAAAAGCAAGCAGACCGGCGACCCGGGCCAGAAGCTCGAAGACCTCGTCTATGTCTCGCGCATCCGCATGTTGGACGAGGGCCGGGAGATTCCCGCCAAAACCTGCCTGGAACTGGCTTCCAAGTTGGGCCCGGATGATATAATATCCGTGATGACCAGCGACTCGCTGGAGGCGGTCCCCATCAAGCCGGGAGACAAGCCGGGCCGCTACGAGGTCAGTGCGACGTTGGGAGAAAGTGTGCTGGTCGGGGCCAAGAAGGGCGAGAAGTACGTCGCCGGCTGGCCCACTGAAGGAACACAGAAGACCCCCTTGTTCGAGGAGGTCGAGAAGAAGGTCATGACTTTCCGGGATTATTACAACGAGCGCAAGATGCTCGGGGTAATGTCCAACGAAGACGGCACAAGAATTTTGTGCCTGGTCAGCCTGCGCCGCCGCGTGCCGGCCAACGCGGACCCGACCTCGGGCGAGTTCGACGCTGATGGGAAGAAGATGGAGTTCTTCCGTTTGAGCATCTGGCAATGGAAGCGGGACGTCAATACGAAGGAAATGCTGCTGCAGCGGCGCGGCTCTTTCTTCAGAGTGCGCGTGGATGCGGAGAAACCGACGCCGCCCGCCGAGGTGGCGCCGGAATTGTGGCCGGTGGTCAACAAGAATGGGGTTCTGGCCGTGGGCAAAGCGGCCCAGGAGTGAGCCATGACTACAGCAACTGCAACCGCGGCGAACGGCCTTGCTATTGGGGCCGTCGTAGCACGTGCGCGCACGGTGGTATTTCTGTCGCGCCTGGCGCTGGGCATCCTGACGTGGGTGGTGGTGTGCGGCGGCCTGTGGCTCGGGTTGTTCGCGCTGGACAATGTCGCGCGCCTGCCCACTGGACTGCGGTTCCCGCTGGCCGTGGCCGCGGCGGCGTTGACCTTGGGCGGGCTGTGGAAATACCTGCTCAGGCCGCTCACTGACCGCAGGAGCATCGAGCAGGTGGCCTTGATGCTGGAACGCAATTATGGCATCCCGGAAAACCTGCTCATAAACTCCCTCCAGTTCGAGGAGACGGAGTACGGCGAGGGGCAGCGCGCGTTCATCGAGGAGACCATTCGCGCCGGGACGCTGGGCCTGGCGGCGGTCAGTCTGCGGGAGCTCTACCAGTTCAGCAAGGTGAGCAAGTGGACGGTGTTATTGTCCGTCACGCTGTGCCTGTGGGGCGGCTACGTCATTCTGGCCCCGCGGCATTTGAGCAACGCGCTGCAGCGCTACATCTTTTCACTGTCGGACGTCCCGCCGGTCGGCTCGGTGAACCTGAACATCACCCCGGCCGGCGATTACGTGCTGGCCGAGCGGGACGACCTGCAGGTGGCGGTTGAGGTCGCCGGCCTGCAAGCCGGAGACAAGCTGGCTTCCTACCCGGAGCTGTTCTGGAAGGAAGGGACCACGCCCGTCGAGGCCCAGCGCGGCGCGGGGAACCGCATCGTCATGCAGCCGTGGGCCGGCCGCGCGAACACCTACGCGCACACTTTCCTGGGAGTGCGGCGCGGCTTCGCCTTCCGGCTGTTCGTGCGCGACGCTTACAGCCGCAGCACGCAGATCACCGTCAACCCCGCGCCGCGGATCGCAGAGTCGCAGTTTGAGGTGACCCCGCCGGCCTATGTGGGCGGCAAAGCCGCCGCGCAGCTCGGCCCTCCTCAACCGGTTACCTGCCTGCCCGGCTCGCACCTCGCCATCCGGGTCAAGCTCGACCGCCCGGCTGACGCCCTGCGCTGGCGGGCGGCCGGCGAAGTGGTCGAGTGCAAGCAGGCAGACGGATTCTGGCGCGCGGAGATGAACATCAAGACCTCCGGTCCCTATGAGGTGGAGGTGAAAGGGACCGATCTCGACAAGGCCATCGTGATCGCCAACGGCGCAATCTCTCTGCTCGCCGACCGGCCGCCGCAGGTCGAGTTCATCCAGAGCGCGATGAGCTGCTCCGTGACGCCCGGCGAGAAGCTGCCGCTGCGCCTGCGGGCAGAGGACGACTATGGCCTGAAGGACCTCACCGTGTCGGCCCGTCCGGCCTACGGCGGCAGTACGGCGGTGACGCTGAAGGCCTGGACTTTTGGGGAGGCCCCCGGCAAGCCGGGCCGGGTCGAAGAGACGATGGAGCTGGTGGCAGACGCCAGCATCTTCGCGCCCGGCGGCAAGTACTTCGTGGACGCCACGTGCAGCGATTTCTGCCCCGATAACCCGCCCGGCCAGGCCAAGCCGATCCTCATAGACGTCAAGAGCGTGGACCGGATTGAGCCGCCCGCCAACCCCGCGCTGCGCGACGTCTACGGCGACCTCGACCGCGCCATTTTCCACCAGAAAAAAGCCCTGGATGCCACCCGCACGCTCAGCACCCACATCGGCGACGTGTGGCTGG
>JBEKKG010000506.1:0-5859 GCA_050010835.1 Planctomycetota bacterium | reverse complement strand
GCCGACCTGGCCAAGGGCTTCCCCAACGCGCAGGCCCGCGATGACGCGCTGAGCAGAGCGCGCTTCGAATTCCGCTGGGAGGACCAATTCAACCTGTCGCTCGACCCCGAACTCGCCCGCGCCTACCACGACCAGACGCTGCCGCAGGCCGGCGCCAAGGCCGCGCACTTTTGCAGCATGTGCGGGCCGAAGTTCTGCGCCATGCAGATCACCGCCGACGTGCGCGCCTACGCGGCCCAGCACGGACTCAGCGAAGCCGAGGCGCTGGCGCGGGGGCTGGAGGAAAAGGCAGAGGAGTTCAGGGCGGCTGAGAGAAAAGAGTGCAAGCCCGCGGGCGGGGAATAGCGGCACGGTGCAAGGTGTGGCAGACTAAAGCGGCGGCGTGGCGAGGAAACGGTTATGAACAGGGCACTGCAATGAGGAAGTTGACGCCTACATCCGTGCGGAGCGGGATTCGTGGGACAAATAGTTCCTCCACCTTCTGGTCAGGTCTACGTGGACGCTTGCACCCCGCTAACCCCTAGGGTGACTTGATACCGCGGTCTCAGGATGTATCCTGGTCTTGGGTCTGGCCAACTCATTTTTCGTAATGGCAATGGACATTTGCCCCCGCCTGAAGAAACTACAGCCACCGCTCACCCAGGGGATTGTCCACACGGCAGGATAGAGGGGATTGCTGATGTCAACCGAAGAAGCCGCCGCCGCACCCGTCGCCCAGCAAGCCGCGGAGTTCCGCGAAGTCTTCCACAAGATGCAGGAGGAGATCGGCAAGGTCATGGTGGGCCACCGCGAGATCATTGACGGGGTGCTGACCGTCATCTTCGCCGGCGGCAACTGCCTGCTCGAAGGCGCGCCCGGACTGGGCAAGACCCTGCTGGTGCGCACGCTGGCCCAGGCGCTGGAACTGCGCTTCTCGCGCATCCAGTTCACGCCCGACCTGATGCCCGCGGACATCATCGGCACGAACATCGTCACCGAATCCACGGATGGCAAGCGCGAGATGCGCTTCCAGCCGGGGCCTATCTTCGCGCAGATCGTGCTGGCCGACGAGATCAACCGCGCCACGCCCAAGACGCAGTCGGCGCTGCTGGAGGCCATGCAGGAGCAGTCCGTCACCGTGGGCCGCACCATCTACAAGCTCGAACAGCCTTTCTTCGTCCTGGCCACGCAGAACCCCATCGAACAGGAAGGCACCTATCCGCTTCCCGAAGCCCAGCTTGACCGCTTTTTCTTCAAGCTCAACGTGGGCTACTCCAACCGCCAGGAACTCGCGGAAGTCCTCCACCGCACCACGGAAACAGTGGCGTACAATGCCAGCAAGGTGATAGACGGCCCCACGCTGTTGCGCTACCGCAACTTCGTCCGCCAGGCCCTGGTGGCGCCGCCGGTCGCGGACTATGCCGTGCGCTTGACCCTGGCCACGATTCCAGGCGGCGAATTCGCGCCCGCGGAAACCAACAAATACGTGCGCTACGGCGCCTCCCCGCGCGGCGCGCAGGCCCTGGTGCTGGGCGCGAAAATCCGCGGGCTGCTCGATGGCCGCTACCACGCCAGCTTTGAGGACGTGCAGGCGGTGGCCTTGCCCGCGCTGCGCCACCGCATCATCTTGAGCTTTGAGGCTGAAGCGGAACGGATTGACAGCGACACGATCATCAAGGACATTCTGAAGAGCGTGCCCAAACAGCTTGAGGAAGCGGGCTAAAGTCGAAAATCAATTTGCTTTGGATCTCTTCTTGTCCGGCTCCGGGGGCTTGGGGACTTCCTTGATGCTCGAGACGCGGATGGTGCTTTCCTCAATAGTGCCCGTGACCTCCACGTAGCTCCCCGTGGCGGTCAGTTCCTTGATTTTGACGGCTACCTCGGCGCCGGACGCCATCAGGTTGAAGATATCTTCCTTGGGCGGGGCTTTTCCTCCCGGCAGCCTTCTGGGCCTGTTCTCCTGGCTGAGCTTGACCTTAAGGACAGCCAAAACGCCATCTGGCGCCTCAGCCGGTTTGGGGGCCAGAGTTCCGGCCTTGGTCTCGCCAGCCGCTTTGGTGTCGGCGCCCTTATCGCCTTCCGCAGCAACAGCACCCGCGCTCAGCCCCAAGATCGCCGCCAGCGCAAATCCCACCAGCATTCTTCGCATGACTCTCTCCCTCGGAAACCGCCTGGGGCCGGGAAGGGAATCCCCTTCTCGGCTCTGCGCACACATATTACCAGAACTCTTGACAAAATACATGAAGAAAACGAACTTTGTCGGCGGCGTGGCGCACGACCGTAACGGCAGGACGCGCTGCCAGTCCCTCTCACCTGTGGGGAGAGGGCCGACGTGAGTGAAGCGAACGCGGGGTGAGGGGGAAACGGGGACGTCTCGGCCACGCCCTCACCCGGCGCTGAAGCGCCACCCTCTCCCCACAGGGGAGAGGGAAAGGCCCGCAGGTGCGGTCATGCGCCCCGGCGGGGTTCTTGTCAGAACGCCACCTGGAAGTTGACCACGAAGGCATCGTTGTTGACGTTTCTCATGCCCAGAGCATCCTCAAGGCGCGAACCATGCGGATCCCTTACCACACAGTAGTTGGCCTGAATCTTGGCGTCGTGCCCCTTGATGTAGTAATTGATGCCCGACGTGTACACGCGGGTCTTGAACGCCCAGATGTCGTCAGTGGGATTGGCAGCCATGGTGTTTACTACCCAGACGTTCTGGAGTTCCTCATAGCGGAACAGGAATTCCCACGGCTTCAGCCAGGATGGAGCGCTGTCGGCAAAAACGCTGTCGCTGATTTTGTAGGCGGTGGTCAAGTAATAGCCCTGGATGCCAATGGCCTTGGGCGAACTCGCGGCCGTTGCGGCGCCGCCCGGGGCCAAGGTAAAGTCCGTGCCGCCGGCACCCGCAAGGTTAACCACCTGCCCAGGCTCCGGACGATCCTGGATGAACTGCCACTCGCCGCGGAACCACCAGCCCTTGACCGGCCCGCCCGGGTAGTAGCTGCCCCAGGCCGCGTGCCGCATGGCCGCCGTAGGGGTGCTATTCACACCGTTGACCGGGTTATTGATCGGGTCGGACGTGCCATCCTTGCCATGCACGCCACCCTCGAAGGTGTAGCCCAGCTCGAGGCTGCCCCAAGTCTCATTCTTCCACAGCGGGCGGCCCATGATGGCCGCCAAGAAGTCTTTATCGCTGTTAGTGTCTGCGCGGTTTCTCTCGTATTGGAAGTACCCGCCGGAGGCATCGAAGGCGCCCAGCCAGTACTGCAGCCTGTCATCACACCAGGTGCCGTGCATCTGGAGCCCCATCTCGTATTCCCCGCCGAGCAACCCGACCATGGACCTTTCCGCGAAGTCCAGTTCGGCGTTAGATCGCGGGCCTTCCTCGCCAATCTTGGGCAAGAACTGGCCAACTTGGAAGTCATGATGCGGAACCACACCGTGGTAGTTGACGTACGCGAACTCCAGTTGCCGCGGCACAGAGCCCATGCCCCTCTGGAGCCTTTCCACCGCTGCCGCTGAGCCCATGCCGGCTACATTGGCGGCCTCAAACTCCGGGGACACGTTCGGAGCGGTCTTGAAGACTTTGTAAAGCCCGGAATTGCCCTGGTTGTCCGGGAAAGCCGGGAAACTGGCCGCTTCTTGGGCGGGATCTATGCGCACCACGGCGGTGACGTTCTCGTGGACCTCCATAGTGAACCTCAACTCCGTCCGGCGAATCCGGAAGCTGGAATTATCGCCTGCCGTGTTGGTGTCGAAAACGGCGCCGCCGTTAGCGCCATCGAATGCCCCTCTGTTGTCGTGCTGGTAGCCGTAGTACCAAACCTGCACCAAGCCACGGATTTCCAGCTTGCCGGTCTTCGTCGTGACCCCAGCGTTCGGGCCGTACTTCGCTGCCAGCGCCCTGTCTGCTGCGCTGTCGGCCACAGGGGCGCGCCTCCCCTCCACCTCCTTGCGCAACTGCTCCACCTGTTTGCGCAAGGTGTCGGCATCCTGAGGCCCGCCATCCGCTGCTCGGAGATTATTTCCACTGAGGCTCCACAGCATTGCGGCCACCAAGACCAGCATCCCCTTGAGTGTTTGGTCCACCATTGTTTGTTTCCCTCCCTTTCCTTCGTGAGTGCGACGCTCATGCAGGCGCACAGTGTGCTGCTCTAGGCAATCTGCAGGCGACCCCGGTAAGCCACAGTCCCCGCAGCCCCCATCACTGTTGCCCGACAACTACGTCAGTGCATACGTATTTACTACGGGTGCGCGAAAAGTCATGTGCAAATCATGGATTTTTTGGTAGCGATATTGCAACATCTGTATGAATAACGCTTTATACGTGACTATACGGTCTGTATTTTCTGACTGGCAGCGTGCTTTTCCCGTTCTGCACTGCAAGCGCCTTCGGTAAAATACGTAGATGCCAGTCTTTTGTACTTACGCACGCACGCCAGCCCCACTCGGCTTCGGGGGGGCAGTGGCCTGGCCAGTCGGCGCCTGAATAATGATGAGCAGCAACCGTTCAGTCCGAGCCGCGACCGTGAGGGAGCGGTCCCGTCATTCCCTCAGTCCCATCCTTTCGTAATGTGTCCCATAGCGCACCCCGTGACCGCTTGCTGACACGCGCGGCTCGGAACTACGCACACTTTTCATTTGGCTGCTTGGACTAAACTGGTAAACTCGGCTGCATGATAGACGGGAATGTGGCGATTAGGACATGGGTGTTTTGCAGCGTCTTGAGTCTGGGCCTGCTCCCGCTGTGGGCGGCGGACGAAGTCCTCACGGCCAAGGGCCAGAGGTGCGAGGCGCAGATTTCGGTCAGCAATGGCGCCTGGAAGATTGACAACGCGCCTGTGGCGGCGCGGGACGTGCTGGTGGTGCGGTTCTCTTCGGAACCGCCGCCTGAGCGCATGCCGGCGGGAGTCTTCATCCGCGGGGGCACGCTCCTTTCCGGTTCGCTGAGCAGCATTATCGGCGACGTGGCCGAGGTGGGCAGCAGCGCCTTCGGGCCGCTGAAGCTCAAGCGCGACGACGTGGCCGGGGCCTTCAGTCCGCTTCCTCCCGGCCAGGCCGAGAACATGCCTGAGCTGGCGCGCTATTCGTCCCTGGTGGCCGCGACGCTGGGCACGCCGGGAGCACTGCTGCAACCGGGCCAGCGCTGCCGGGTGCGCTTCGCGGGACTGGACGAACTGGCGGGCGAACGGGTGATGCGCGTGGGCGCCGACCAGATCCTGCTGGCGACCAAGAGCAAAGGCGTGGAGTCCGTCAGCCGCCAGTTCGTGCGCATGGTGGAAATGGACGCGCCTCCCGCGCCTGCCGCGCCGCCTGCCGCTGAGGAGGCGCGCTTGGGGCCCGAGGTGGTGGTGCGGCTGAAAGGGGGCGACCTGCTGCGCGGGCGCGTGGTCAACTTGGACGGCAAGTCGCTGACGCTCCACACCGCTTGTTTGGGCAACAGGCAGATTGAGCGGGGCATGCTGGCCGTGCTCTTCCTTTCCGGCGCGGCCGGCGCTGCCGGCGGTGCCGGCGCCGATGGTGCGGGCGTGACGTGGCTCTCGGCACAGACGCCGGTCAAATCCGTCCATGTCCCGATGTTCGATTCCGAGTTTCCCGCGCGGATGGATGCCTCGGTGGACGGCGGGAACATCCGCATCAAGGACCTGAGCTGCGAGCGCGGCATTGGCGTGCATTCGCGTTCGGAACTGGAGTTTGCACTGCCGGGAACGCCGCAGCGGTTCATAAGTGTGTGCGGCATAGACGCGGAAACACGGGGGCGCGGCTGCGTGGTGGCGCGGGTGCTTGCCGATGGCAAGGAAAGCCGCTCACGGCACGGAAATCTCGCAGGTTCCATCATTGACGATGATCTGCAAAGCGCCGTCGTAACCTACGATGGGCAGATGGCCGCGG
>JBEKKG010000505.1:0-5860 GCA_050010835.1 Planctomycetota bacterium | reverse complement strand
CGCCCTTTCAGGGCTAAACTACCACTGCGCTTGCCCACCAGGGCCTTCGGCCCTGGCTATTCCAGCACGCCCTTTCAGGGCTAGACTTCCACCACGCTTGGCAGCCACGTCCTTCGGGCCTCGGGAATTCGGGGCAAGGGTTCAAGCCGACATCACTCTACCGGCAGCGTTTCTCAGTAGCCGATGAGCAAAATCCCCTTAAGAGGTAACTGGAGCCGCCCACTGACATAGAGCGTTTCGAGGAAACTTTCCACTTTGGCGAAATCGTCCGAGCCCCGGTAAGTGTTTCGCACAGCAATCCCAAGATGCTGAACATCATGCATCATGCAGGCTTGGAAGATGTCTTTAAGGAACTGGTTGTTGTCAACAGCCCGACCCGCCTCGGAGTTCTGGGGGAGTTCTGGGAGTTCTGGGAGTTCTGGGGACGCGCACGAAATTGTCTTGACGTTCGCGCCTCATCTTGATTGCAACCTGCGCTCTTACTTATGCTCCTTTGTGAAGCCGTCGTTCTCCCGGGGCCCGGTACAATGCCGCGACGCTTTATGCTGTTATGAAACTTCTATTTCAGACCGCCCTCTGGCAGTCTTATGTAACAAACTACTACCTGTATACACCCCATACGCGTTTCAGGTCAAGGTTTTCCGGCAGAAAAAACTGAGACCTGGCATAGGCCCCTGTGTCCCGCAGTTCGCGGGCGCGGCTGTCCCGCACCCCGATCTATCGGGATTGCGGGCACACAATTTAGCAAAATGTGCGACAGGGCCGGCGATCGCCGGGACTATTCTCCCGCCAGCACGCTCCTGCGGACTTCGTCCAGACTTATCGTCGCCTTCTCCTTCGAGCGCTCATCAAGGAACGCCATCAGCGCGGCGCTGTTGCGGAAGGCCCGCGCTTCAACCTCGGCTTCGTCCACGGCGGCAAAGACGAACTGCTTGCCCCGCGCGCTCCTGATCACCACGCTCCCTTTGCCTGCCAGCTTCATCAACTCCGCCAGTGTCATGGAACTCTTGGGCTGATCCAGGGTCTTCATGGCCACACCTCCTTCCCGCGTATGAATAACCGGTTGTGCTCCTTCTTTCCAATCGCAATGATCTCGACGGACAGGTTCTCCTCGTCCAGGTTGTAGAAGACCCGGAACGCCTCGACACTCAACTCCCAGCGCGCAAGGAGGCCCTCGCGCACGGGTTTACGGTGCTTCGTCTCGACGCCGGGCTGATGCGTCAGCTTCTCGGAAACCGCGTCTACCACCAGCACCTGCTCATGCTTGCGGTGAAAACGCAGGTCCTCTCTGGCGCTGGGTGTAAAGGCAATGGTGTGTTTCACGCCTGCGCGCTCTTGCCAATGCTCCTTTGTGAAGCCGCTGTTCTTACGGCGCGCGGCACAATGCCACGACGTCTTATGCTGTCTACGAACTTCCAGTTTCAGACCGCCCTCTGGCAACCTTATGCAACGAACTATTTCCTGCATACACCGCATACGGGTTTGAGGTCAGGGCTTTTCTGGAAAAAACTGAGACTTGGAGGGGTCGCGGGACAGAGCCGCATTTGTTTGCTGCGGGTATTCTGGTAAACGCAGCCCTGTCCCCCCTGTCCAACACGGGAGACTTTGAGGAGTTGACATGCAAAAGCCAAAACTGGTGGTCGTCGGCGCGGGGAGCATTTTCTTCACGCGGGCGGTGGCGGTGGGGATGTGCAAGGACCCGCGTTTCCGCGGCGGCACGCTTGCGCTGGTGGACGTTGATCCGGCCATGCTCGACGTCATGGCCCGGCTCTGCCGGCGGATCATCGCTGAGACCGGCGCGGAGCTGAACCTCGAAACCGCCGCGGATCGCAAAGCCGCATTCCGGAACGCGGACTTCGTCGTGCTCAGCTTCAGCCGCCGCGGCGTGGACCTGCGCGAGGTGGACACGGTGATCCCCGCCAGGTACGGCGTGCTGCAATCCTCCGGCGATTCGATCGGCCCCGGCGGGCTGTTCCGGTCCATCCGCACGATTCCCACGGTCCTGGGGATGGCGCGGGACATGGAGGCGCTCTGCCCGGACGCCTGGGTCTTCAACTACGTCAATCCGACCACGGTCATCGGCGGCGCACTTAATCGCCACTCGAAAATGAGAACGCTGGCCGTCTGCGACGGCGTGGTCTTGCCGGACACGAAACTCGCCCTCCTGGACCGCGTCGGCATCCCGCGCGGGCAGGCCGGCGAAGTGGCCATGAAACTCGGCGGCATCAATCACTTTAGCTGGATCACCGAATTCCGGCACGGCGGGAAGGACCTCATGCCCGCGCTCCGCCAATCGCTGAAGTAGAAGCCCGAGACCTACGCGAGCAAGGCGACGGCGAAGATTCTCGAGCTGTACGGCTGGTATTCCCCCATCGGCGGCCACATGGTGGAGTTCCTGCCGTATTTCCAGGGACGCGGGCATAACCCGGCCGAGTCCCACGTGAATTGCGTATTTCCCATCCAGGAGCGCCGCAAGTGGATGCGGGAGTTCAATGCAGAGATCCGCCGGCAGGCGGACGGGCGGGAGTCCGTCACGGCGCTGATCCGCGACACGAAACCGGACCTGGTCATTCGCCTCGCCGGCTCCGTGCTTGAAGATGCGGGGGAGACACATTTCGTCAATTTCCCGAACCGCGGCAACATAAGCAATCTGCCGGACGGTGCGATGGTCGAACTTCCCGCCCGCATTTTCTCCCGGCGATATGATGGGGAAATGTTCGGCGAGATGCCGCCCGTGCTGCGAAGCTGGCTGCTCCGCGTGGTTGACGTCCAGGAATTGACGCTCGAAGCGGCCATGACCGGCAACCGGCGGACGCTCGTCCAGGCCCTGGCGGCCGATCCACTGACCGTTTCCATCGAGGATGCCGAACACATTGTGGACGATTTGCTCCATGCGGAGAAGGACGATCTGCCGCCGCTCTGGCAATAACAAGGAGAGGACAACGACATGCCAACCCAATGGGGGTATGAATCCGCGTACCGCGGGCGTCCCGCCCGCCTTCGTCCTCGCGCCCTGCCGGCCTGCCACGGGCGGGCGGGACGCCCGCGGTACATTTGCTGACATGCACCCGCGCACAGCGGCACTCGGACCACCGCTGTGGCAACCGCCACTCGCGCCCACGGTCAATCCCCCATCTGCAAACACGGGCCGCAGCGTTCAGGCCGTCAGGCTCCAGCACCGCAGGATGCGCCGCAAGTTCCCGCCAAGGATGAGCTGTTTGTCTGCCACCGGCAGCCGTGCGAACAGGATCGGCCCCAATCCCCACGCGATGGGCAGATCCTGCAGGTCGCTGCCGAACAGCAGTTTCTCCGCGCCGATCTCCGCAACCACCTCTTCGCAGTCCCGCGGGCCCTCCCAGAGCGGGCACGAACAGACGAAGAGATTCTCGCGCTTGCGCACTGACGCGAAGAGAGGCTTGGCGGTGTGTCCCGTGATGAAACACGCGCCGGGGTATTGCGCGGTGAGCCGCTCGATGTGCTCTGCCGATCCCCAGTCGTGATTAAGGATGATCTGCTTCCGTTCGTGCGCCCAACGGCAGGCGAGGCCGATAAGCGGGCCTTCGACGGGATAGCCTTGGTACGAGGCAATGAGTTTCACGCCGCGCAGACCCAGCCGCGCGCCGCGTTCGAGTTCCCGCCGCATGGCGTCGGCGCCGCGATGCGGATTGAGCAGCGTGAACCCGAGGAAACGATCCGGGTAACGGCGCACAGCGGCCGCCACGAGATTGTTCCCGTGGACCTCGTCGCTGAAAACACCGGCGAAGCTGAAAACGCAGACCTTCTCCACGCCCTGCCTGTCCATTTCGGCGACCGTCGAACGGAGACCGGCGTCAGGCAGGTGGTAGTGGCACGCGCGCCCGCCGATATGGCCATGACAGTCCCAGAAACGCGCCCCGCGCGGCGCCGGCGCGCCGCGCCCCATGGCCACAAAGCGGTCCGCCGGCGTTGCCGGCCGGACCGCCGGATGCTTGAGGCCACACCAGCGCAGCAAGCAGCGCAGGTTGTCGCCGGCGATGAGGCGTTTGTCGGCGTCGGAGATTTCGGCGCGCAGCAGCGGAGCCAGCGTCTGGCCGTGTCCGAAGACGGGCCAGTTGGAGCCAAACAACAGGCGCGAGGCACTCCACCGCCGCGTCACGTATTCGATCCCGCGATGCAGGAAGTAGCCGCTGAGTTCCAGACGGAGGTTCGGGCAGGCGTCAAGCGCGCGGTAAATCAGCCGCTGGCTGCGCCGGATGCGCCATTCGCTGG
The DNA here is from genome assembly GCA_050010835.1 of Planctomycetota bacterium. GTDB lineage: Bacteria > Planctomycetota > SZUA-567 > H5-PLA8 > H5-PLA8 > JAPLOD01. The sequence goes on along the minus strand of JBEKKG010000505.1, from coordinate 1,612 downwards.
CGATCAACGGCAAGTCCGGGAAGCGCCGGCACAGTTCCACAACCGCGGGCCAGTCTGTCTGGTCCTGGCGCGGCGCGTGGCGCGCGATCTCGTCGTAGCAGACGAAGACCGGCACGCGCGCCTCTGCCAGCGGGCCCAACAGTTCGTCAAGGCACCATGCACTGAGGTTGTAGCGGTACTGCGCGGGGAGCAGCCAGACGGCGCCGACCTTCCGTGCGCGCATCGCCCCAAGCAGATCGCGCGGCGCGGGCTGCTCATCCTCCGCGCCCGGCGGCAGCAAAGCCCACGCAGGATGCAGCCGCGGGCTGGCGCGAGCAACGCGCAGCACTCGCCGATTGCCTTCGTCGGGATGGTTTTCGCGGGCGAGTGAATCGAGCACCAGGGCTTCGGCGATGCCGCAGTGGTCTAACTCATCCAACAGATCGGCAGTCGTGTGCGGGCCGCCGGCCTTCAGCAACAGGTGGCGGCCCACAACGACGTGGGCGTCGAAGACGTTCCATTTCTTCATGCGTCAGATCCAGCGGGCCGCTGCCGCTTCAGCAGTGCACAAGGCGCCCAGAACCTTGTGCAGCGCGCAAGCCACTCGGTCACAATCCGCCCCGTCATACCACTGGTCCAGTTGCACCGCAACTTCGCGAGCATAGAGGTCTGCCGACACGGGACAACTTCCGGGCCGGTAGTCGCGGCTCCCCGTAGTGCCAGGTGTTCAGGGGACACCCCACTTAATTTTCCAGGGAATTCGGGGGGAATTCGGGGACATGCACGCAACCCACAATAGGTGCGTGCACGTCCCCAGAACGCTGCTCGCAGCGGCGCCGGCTGGAATTCATGCGTTACTGCTTCCTGGCGAAGGCGCCGCTCTTCAGCACCCGCAAGCCGAACACGCACCACGCTTCCCGAGCCGAGCCCGAGCATGGCGTGCGAGAACTCAACATCGTGCTATACTGGGGGCCGCAGCACAGGAGAATATGAACTATGAGCACTGACGCCCTCCGCCTCGTGTCCGCCCTGTTGGCCGCGGCTTTGGCATTCTCTGCGCGCGGCGGTGAGGCCGCGCACGTCAAATGGGAGCCGCTCGGGATTTCCGGCGGCGGGGCGATGTTCACGCCCGCGATCAGCCCCGCCGACCCGCAACTCATGATGGTCAACTGCGACATGAGCGCCGCGTACATCTCCACGGACGGCGGCGCCAACTGGAAGATGATCCACCATTCGCAACTGCGCACCAACACCCAGTGCAAGCCCGCCTTCCACCCCACCGATCCCAACATCGTCTACGGCCCGAGCGGGGCGCGGCTCATGGTCAGCCGCGACCGCGTTATCGGCACATTGAATCTAGGACGACTGCGGGAGGGGGCCTTTTCCCAGGGGGATGTGGATTTCCTGACCCAGGTGGCGAATCAGATTGCCATCGGCATCGAAAATGCACTGAATTACCAACAGGTTACAGAGGCACGCGAAAGATTAGTGGAGGAAAGAAACTACCTCAATGAAGAGATTCGCACGGACCACGACTTTGAAGCGATCATCGGCCAAAGTCCCGCTCTCAAACGGATTTTGAAACAGGCGGAATTGGTAGCGCCCACCGCTTCGACCGTCCTCATCCAGGGGG
>JBEKKG010000504.1:0-5863 GCA_050010835.1 Planctomycetota bacterium | reverse complement strand
GCGCGAAGATTTGGTTTTGGAGGATGCTCTGTGAGAGCTATGTACTGCTTAACTCAAAGGCCAGCAAGGAGATAAAAGTTTGTATTTTTTCTCCGGATTTTTTCCAAGGGACACTCCAAGGCTACATGGTAATATCCTTTACTGTAAGAGGCTGTAATCTAAATCTGGGGATACAAGACTCATTTCCCTTCCTTCCTCGTACGAGAACTCTGGCGAGCCCGGCCACGCCCTTTCGCATACCGTTCCTTCAGCAGTTGTCAAGATGATATCAGGGGCAAATTCTGGGGACACCCCACTTATCTCCACACACTGCTCCGCACCAAGAGCACCATTGGGAACAGCCTACCCGCTTTCCGGCAAGAATCAAGAGATAAGTGGGGTGTCCCCGGAATTCCAAGCTCCAGATGAACGCATGCGTGTCCAGAAGCAGGTTCATTCCTTCCCCATCCAGAATTCGTCGGGCAAGGGTTCATCGAAGTCGGGACTGACCCACGCACTTCCGCGATGCAGCCCGAGCACACGCTTCTCTGAGGGCGGCAAGTCTGGCGCGACTTCGACCTGCACCAGCAGCGGCTTGCCGGGCGGCAATTCGAGCGGCTCATCGGGCACCAGGCATTTCCCGTCGTAATGAGCCTTGATTGCAATCATCGCCTGTGCCCCTTATGCAGCCCTTGTTTTCCTGGCGCCCGGCCCAGTGCAGGACGCCTTCCGCTGTGGACCCACTTCCTTTTTCCGGCCGCCCGCTGGCAACCGCTTCCAACGAACACTATCTTAACTATACCCCGCATTTTCGCCGGTGCAGGAGTTTTCGTAAAAATCGCCGTCCAGCCGTCCCGCATTTTGCCAAAATTGCGGGACGCACAATTCAGCGAAATGTGCGACGCGCACAATTCAGCGAAATGTGCGACAGGGTGCCATCCAGAATTGTGCCAAAATTGCGGGCGCACAATTTTGGCAAAATGTGCGACGCGCACAATTCAGCGCGACTGCCCTGCTTTGCCCCAGGCCGATTTCAGCTCGTATACCGTCATTGACAGTATCTTCGGACTGGCGCCAGCGGAGAACAGTTCCAGGCCCGCATCCTCCGGTTTGGGCAGGAAACACGAACTCATACTTACCTTGCCGTCATTGGCGAAGACCTCAAGGGATGTGCGATCCACGAGTATGCGCAAGGTCAACAGGCCGTTTGCGGCCTCTGTCCGAGCTTCCTTCCCAAGGCAGGCCAGCGTCCCTTTCACTGAAGAGTAGGTTACCGCTGCGCCTCTACACTTGATGCCAAACTCCTTGGCGCCGGCGAGGTCCGCCTGCAACTGAATGTCGAAAAGGTCGCCGGAAACGTCTTTGAGAAGGTTTTCGCCCGGTTTGACGGCCTGGTCCTTCCAGGCGTGCTTCTTGCCATAGAGGCTCTCGATCTCTGCGGCCGGCAGCCTGCAGATCCTAAGCCCCTCGGGGAACGAGCGCAGGGTCAAGTCGCACGGGAACGTTATCTGCTGGTTGAAGGGCATATCGGGATAGACGCTCTTGTCGGTGCAGCGCATCCACGCCACCTGCACGCGGCGGCCCGGCTGGCCGGCGATGTCGCCCCAGCTCATGGTCGCATAGAAGTTCGCTCCCTGGTCGCAGGGGAACTGCCCGGTCTCCTCGTCAAAACGGGCGCCGTCGAATTCACCCAGCGAGTAATTGCCGTTGCCGCGCACCAACACCCATTTCTGGCGCCGTAGGTCAATCTTTCCAGCTGGACCGTCAGGCTGGAAAGCCTGAACTACGGCACCGGCAACGGGCAGTTGGAACATGTCCGGGCACTCGAACGAATGGGGGATCGGCTCCTTCATCTCCGTCCAGTCCAGCAGATTGGGAGAGGTGAAAATGAAGTACGCGCCGCCGCCGGAGAGCACCAGCACCCAGTGCTTGCTCGGTTCATGCCAGAAGACCTTGGGATCGCGCTCCGGATGGCGCAGCACCGGATTCTTCGCGTACTTGGTCCAGGTGCGGCCCTTGTCCAGGCTGTAGGAGATGCAGGTGTTGAAGTTGTCGAAGCCGCTCCAGAAGGCGACCATAGGCGGCGTCTTGGGGTCCGGCGACAGGCCCGAAGTGTTGCGGTGGTCTATCACCGCGCCGCCGGACTGGACACCCGTGCCGAAACGATTGTCCTCCCAGAATGCCGGCTGGAGCTCGGTCCAGTGCACCAGATCGGTGCTCACCGCGTGCAGCCAGCATTTGGCCCAGCGCTGGGCGAAGAGGTGGTATTCCCCCTCGTAGTGGAGCAGCCCATTGAGATCGTTGATCCAGCCTTCCTCACGCATGCCGGGATTCAGCTTGTGCAAAGTCCATTGGCGGGCCGTGAAGTGGAATTGGGGGCGGTACTTCTCCTGGTAGAGGTCCGGACGCGGCGGCAGCACAGGGATTTCCTCAAAGCGTTTCCGGGCTGCGGCGATTCTCTCAGCGCCGCCGCTGAGGCGCTCGATTTCGGCATCGGAGAGCGCCCGTTTCCAGAGGGCCACGTGATCTATCTGTCCTTTCCAGCCTGCCTTGATGTTGCCGCCAACCGATTCCGCGCCGATCAGGCAAGGCACACTATTGCCCTCGCGGAGGGGGCCTTTGGGGAAGTTCTCGTCCATCAGCACCCCGTCCACGAACATCTGCAGCCTGGTCCCGTCGTAGCGGCAGATGACGGTGTGCCACGCGCTTGCGCCGATCTTGGCGACGGGCACTGTGGTCCGCGACGCGCCGGCAGCCCCCTGTGTCCCCAATTCGAATCCGATTACGTTCGGGAGCGAATAGAGGTTGTAGACGAGCTGGTCATGGCCGCCGTGTTTGCTGAAGAGCGGCGTGCCCCAGACGCCTGAGGGGTTGCGCAGGCGCACGCTGACCGTCAGCGCGGAGCCGGTAACGTTCAACGCTCCGCCGGCCCCCTGACCGGCATCGAGGTAGCCGCCGTCCAATTCCGCGACGACGCCGTCGTTGCCGCAGGCCAGAGATTCCTGGAGGTCCTGGCCCTCCAGTTTGTTTCCGACCGTGGCGTTTCCGACAATCGCAAGACCGTTCTGGCCGGCGGAGTCTTTGAGATCCGCCATGTGCCAGACCGCCACGGCTGTCTTGAAAATGTCGGCGGCTGGCGCGGCAGGCTCCGCCGCGCATGCGGATGCGGCCGCGAGCGACAGGCCGACCGCCAACCCCGAGCGGGTCTTTAGCTTCTTCTGCATAACGTTGCTCCTCATGGTCGTGCCTCAAGTTACACGGGGCGCGGGCGAAATCCAGGCTCTTTAGCACTACAACGACCGTTCAGCCACAGAGAACACAGAGGAGATTTTCTGTTTTATCCATTTTCTCTGTGTTCTCTGTGTTCTCTGTGGCAAAGAGTCGTTGTAGTTTAGGCTTGAGGCTTGAGGCAAATTCTACCCGGCCCGGGGTGCATGTCAGTAAATGCGCGGCCCAGGGCGTACCGCGGGCGTCCCGCCCGCCTTCGTCCTCGCGCACTGCCAGCCTGCCACGAGCGGGCGGGACGCCCGCGGTACATTTGCTGACATGCACCCCCCGGCCCGCGATTCGGGAACATGGCAATTGACAAATCGCCCTCCTGGCAGCACAAGAGCGGCAGTAGTAGTTGGTTAACCGTCTTCACAGGAGGGGGTTTTTCATGTCAAGCAATCCCGTTCGTCTGGGCTACGTGGGCTGCGGTTTCGTGGCGCAGCGCATCCACATCCCGGATTTCCTTTCGCTGCCCGAATGCAAGCTGCTGGCCATCGCCGAAGTGCGGCAGGACTTGGGCAAGGACGTCGCTAAACGCTACGGCATCCCCAAGGTCTACCGTTCGCACACGGAACTGGCGGCCGACCCGGAAATCGAAGCCGTCGGCGTTTCGGGGCCGTACTCGCTGCAAGGGCGCATCGCCGAGGACCTGCTCAAAGCCGGCAAGCACGTCTTCATGGAAAAACCCATGGCCGTGTCTGTCGCGCGGGCCGAGGCCATCGTCGCGGCGGCCAGGCAGAGCGGCAAGGGGCTGATGGTCGGCTACATGAAGCGCTACGATACGGGCAATCTGCTGCTCAAGAAACACCTCGACGACTGGCGCCAGTCGGGCGCCTGCGGACGCATCCTGCTGGCGCGCAACCACGGCTTCGGCGGCAACTGGGTGTACGCTCAGGACCCGAACATCCCCTTTACGCAATCGTCCGAGAAAGCGCCGGCCGCGCCCGACGAATGCCCCGCCTGGCTCCCAGTTGACAAGAAGAACTCATACCTGGGCTACCTCCAACAGTGGACGCACAACATCAACCTGCTGCGCTTCTTCCTCGACGACAAGGGCGGCGCGCTGGTCAAGAGCGTCCAGCTCGACAAGGACGGCATGACGGGCCTGGTGGTGCTGGAGATCAACGGCACGCGCGCGGTCGTCGAGAGCGCCTACATGAAGTACCACGCGTGGGAGGAACACACTCAGATTTACTTCGAGCAAGGCTGGCTGCGCACCGAAGCCCCGCCGCTGATGCAGAAAGAAATGCCCGCGACCGTCGAGCAGTACCGCGCGGCGAAGGACAACCAGCCGGCCCAGTTGATCAAGGGTTTCGCGCCGGCGAGCTGGTCGTACCGCGAGGAGGCCAAGCACTTCATCGAGTGCGTGCGTTCGGGCGCGCCGTTCCGCTCGTCAGGCGAGGATACGCTCAACGATGTGAAGTTGATCGAGGAGATTTACAGGCAGTACGTGGGGAAGTAAAAGAGGCATGACATTCATGGCCACACCAAACCCGGACCGCATCGAGAACGTCGCCCAACTCGAAGACTTGCTCAGCCAGCCCACGGACGCAGTGATCGAGATGTTCCGCCGCCTGCCGGGGGATATTGTCATCCTGGGCGTGGCCGGAAAAGTCGGCCCGAGCCTGGCGCGGATGGTCAAGCGCGCATCCGACGCCGCGGGAACCAAGCGGCGCGTCATCGGCGTGGCGCGTTTCTCGCGTGCTGACGAGGCGGCGAAACTTCAGGCCCACGGCATCGAGACAATCAAATGCGATCTGCTCGACCGTGCGCAACTGGAGCAACTTCCCGAAGCGCCCAACGTGGTCTACATGGCCGGGCAGAAGTTCGGCACGACCGGCAACGAGCCGCTCACCTGGGCCATGAACAGCTTCCTGCCGGGCCTGGTCTGCCAGAGGTACAGGCGCAGCAAAATCGTCGCCTATTCGACGGGCAACGTCTACAAAATGAAGCCGGTCGTCGCAGGCGGCTCGCGGGAAATGGACAGGCCGGAGCCGGTCGGCGAGTACTCGATGAGTTGCCTGGGGCGCGAACGCATCATCCAATACTTCAGCCGCGCCATGCAGATTCCCGCAGCCCTGATCCGCCTCAATTACGCCTGTGAGATGCGCTACGGCGTGCTGGTGGACATGGCGCAGCACGTGCTGGCGGGCGAGGCCGTGGACGTGACTATGGGCTGCCTGGCACTGATCTGGCAGGGCGACGCCAACGTCATGACGCTGCTGGCCTTCGAGCACGTAGCCAGCCCGCCGTTCGTGGTCAACGTGGTCGGGCCCGAGATACTGAGCGTCCGGGAGTTGTGCGAGGAATTTGGCCGGCTGCTGGGCAAGAAGCCTAAGATCATCGGCACTGAAGCGCCTGACGCGGCGCTGGCCGACGGCGGGCTTGCGCACCGGCTCTTCGGATACCCGCGCGTCAGCGCCGGGCAGATCGTGCGCTGGACGGCCGACTGGGTGCAGCGCGGCGGGGAAACTCTGGGCAAGCCCACGCACTTCGAGGCGCGCGACGGAAACTACTAACTCCTTGCCACAGAGGGCACAGAGAGCACAGAGAAGGGATTTTGGAACAGCCTAGATTCTGCTTTTCTCTGTGTCCTCTGTGATCTCTGTGGCTA
>JBEKKG010000503.1:0-5868 GCA_050010835.1 Planctomycetota bacterium | reverse complement strand
GGCGTCCGGGTTCTGCACGTCTTCGCGAACCCACAAGATGACCCGCTCGGCTCGAGTTGGACCCATTCGGTAAATCCACCAGGCAAACAAATCCGGGGGGAAATCGGTCCAGGCCCGATGCATCTGGACGGTAAAAGGCTCTCCCATGTACGAGGCCGGGAAAGGCGGGTCGGGTTGATTTCCAGCTACCTCCATGGAGAGGTACACGGCGGGCGCCGCACCTCCGCTCTGGATGGCGTAGGATGCTTTGGGGAAAGATCTGAGCGCCCAGCCCAGCGCACCAGACCACGGCCCATAAGCAAGCCAAAACAGAAGCAACGGCAGCGCGCAGCGGCATGGTTCTCATTCTCCTTTTCTGTGACGTGTGGGCTGGAAACGCAAGTCCGCGGCGGCGCGTGTCTCGTAGCTCATCGGGTTCGGATGCGGGCTGAGACTGAGACGCAACAAAAAAGAAAACTCCACAAAGATGGAATATGCTCTTAAGGCCTAGCCCAAATTTACCGATGGCGTTCTCTTCGGCGGTTTTTGACCCAAGCCCCAGCATCTGGATGGCTCCGGCATGCTGCCGATCAAACTTCCCATCGTTCAAGACAATCAGGGCTGGGCCGGACAGCAGCGGGTGCCCGTTGCCAAGGCCCTTTATCCAGCCCATTTCTAAGGACGTGGCCGCAGCGTCATCTGCATTTGGGATCAACTCGCGCAATATGGAGTGAACGTCATATTGCTCACCAAAGATGTCTCGAAGCCGCTGAATGTCGGCTTCAATCGAGCGCAAAAACGCCATACTCGCCTCCGTCCGATCCTACAAGGGAATTCACCTCCATGTGCGGCAGGAAGCACGTGGTTGCTGCATTCTCCTGGCGATGAGCTGCATGAAACGAAGAACCCTTGTCTAAATCACTTCCTCTGCGCCATGTCAGAAGGAGCGTTGTAGACGCGAACGTCCGGAAGCACAAGCGCCATGGCCAAGGAAGAGGGCGCTGCTCGCCGCCATGCTGCAGCAGACATCGCCGTCTCTGGTGGATCCGCTGTGGCGTTCCTCCTTCTCCGGATTTCCCCCAGAATGCCAGGACATCCATAGTCTGCGCGCCCAACATGCCCAACGCGCTCCAGCGCAACGCCGGTCCGCCTGGATGAAGTAGGCATCCCAAGGCCGACGGCTATACTGGCGCCATGTCAGAGAAGAAGCCAAGGGCGTCAGACAAGCCAGAGAGAGTGTCGTGCCTGCGCTGCAACCGGAAGCTCTCCTCGCCGGACAAGCGGCACATACGCCTGTGCCCGAGGTGCAAGGACAGCAGGGTCTGACCGCCCTCCAGGACCACCGTCTGCCGGAAGAAATCGTCGTACGCCGGCGGCTGACGGCACCGCCAATTTCGCTCCAATGCGTGAACGGGAAGGACTTGTGGCTGTTGAAGTTATCACCAAACATGCCGAAGCTCCAAGCCAACCCAGGGGAAGCTATTCTCAAACATATTCCACAGCCGCAAGTCCACAAGGGTCTGTCTGTCCTGAAAAAATCTGCGAAGTTCACGCAGGGTTTCGAGACCGCTTGCGTATCGAAGGGCAGGAAGGTAGACTTGTCCGCCTGCGAGTAGATGCAGGGACGAGCGCAAGGAATGGCGGGTGGGCGAGATGCCCGCGGTACGGATGTGACTCATGAACGCGAAGCTGTTCTACGAAGCGCTGCTGACGGCCTTGGCGGGCCTGGCTTGCGCCGCTGACACTGTCTACCTTAACGACGGCACGGAGGCCAGCGGCACTATCATTGAAGAAAGCGCGATCACAGTGGTGATAAAGCGCAGCAATGGGGCGCTGCAGTCCTTCCGTCGGAGCGATGTGGACGCCGTCGTCTACGAGAAGAAGGCCCCGGGCGCGCCGGCCAACCTGACACCCCCTGATGCTGACTGGCCACAATGGCGTGGACCGGATCGCACCGGCGTGGCCCATAACTCTCCACCGTTGGCCTCAGCTTGGCCCGATAGCGGTCCGAAGAAAGTCTGGGAGGTTCGCCCCGTGCGCGCCTACGCCGGCGGGTATGGTTGTCCGGTGGTAGCCGCCCAAGGACGCGCCTACATGTTTATCCACGATAAAGCGAAGACTCGGGAGATGGTGGTCTGCCTGAACGCCCGGACCGGCTCTACTATTTGGATCCAACAGTTCACCTCGCGTGAGACCATGCACAACGCCTCTGGTACACCCTGCGTGGTCAAGGGACGTCTCTATGTGACAGGCGCTCGCGTCAGCTATTGCCTGGATGCCATGACCGGCGCATTACTCTGGAAGCAGGATACCGGTGTGCCGGCGCAAGATCCCGCAGTCAACAAAGCCAACCAGGAGGTGTCATCATCCTTTATTGTCGTTAATGATATCGCCGCTACCATGCTGGGACCGTGCCATGGGCTGAACACGCAGACCGGTAATACCGTGTGGACCGCGCCGGAGTCGGGCGGCTATTCCGGCGCCATGACCTCGCCGGTGCGTTGGATGTATAACGGAAAGGCATATCTGGTCTATTGCGGTAAGTGGAGAATGTGCTGCGTCGAGGCGGACAACGGCACAGTACTCTGGGATGTCCATGGTAATAAAACCGGCAAGGGTTACGCTCCGACACCATCGTTAGTCGGAGACGACCTGGCAGTTTATTGGCGTGGGAAATTAGGAGCATATCACCTGACCGATGCCGGGCCGAAGCTGCTGTGGGAAGTGGAGTATTTCGATCCCTATAGCAGCCCGATACTTGACAATGGACGTGTCTACGCTGCCGGCCGTCAGCAGGACGGCAAGGACACCAGCCTGACCTGTTATGACCTGGCAACCGGCAACCCCCGCTGGGTCTGTTCCATCCCCGACCCGGAATATTCTTCGCCGATTCTGGCGGATGGCAAGCTGATCGTGCTCGGCGATAAAGGAAAGCGCCTGATATTAGTGGATGCTCTGACCGGCAAGCTATTAGCCAATGTGCCGATTAACGGCAAGCGGTGGTCGTCGCCTGCTCTTGCCAACGGCCTTCTTTATGTCCGCCTGGCCGATGATGGCCTGGCTTGTTACGACTTGACCTGCCCCCGCAGATGATACCACATCTTACTCCGCAAACAGATGTCGGAAACAGCCCGAACTCTGGGACGCGGTCACTGGCAGCATCCGCGAACTGCCGGCTAGCGGGTCGAGTACGTCGGCTTTCGGGTGGTGGTGGCCCCCAGGACTCCAGACGGCAATGATAAACGCTGAACCATTGCCTGCCGCCCACTGCAAAAACGGTGATACAATAGCGTCAGGGGAAGGGGACTTTGAGATGACTTCACAAAGATGGCTTCGTTACTCCGAAGCGAAGATTGTTGTTTGCCCGCGCTGTCACGCCAAGGCTGGCGACCACTGCCGTTCCCCCAAGGGGCGGAAGGTGCCAGTACACGTGGAACGCAGGGACAAATTCCTCTTTTCCCCAGTCGCCGAGCTTCCTGGGGTGGTTCGGTCGAGGCGGACCCCGGCTGGTATCGCCCGTTGCGGCATGTGACTTGCAGTTATGCCAAACCCGATGTGAATTTCTTCCGCCCTCCAGCGCGGCATATCAGGGCCTGAAGGGGTCTCCGAAGCGGCCCCGGAACATGGGCGCCTGCATTCTGGGACGCTGAGGGTTTGGGCTGCATTCATCCGGCCAATGCCTTCTTCTTCCCGCGCAGTTCCTCGGCAGCCGCCACATTGACGCTCTCAATCTCGGTCCTGAGTGATTCCAGTTCTTTTGCCAGCCTGGCCACTTGCTTACGGTACTTTGCCGGCAACACCGGCATAATCGCCCTCATGCGTTCCAAAGCGCTGGACAACCTGAAGTCAACAGCTTGCCGCGCTTCACTAATCTGTTTCGCCTGTGCCGGAAGATCGAGGCGTCTAAGGCAGGCGGCTTTTATGGTGGCAAGCCGTGCACGCCAAACTTTAACACCGGCCCTGTCTCGTGGATAACTGCGCACCAACTGCCGGCGCTGACTGATAGTGGCCCTGCTGTCAGCTTCAGTCATGCGGCGGGCAAGACCATCGAGATAAAGCAGTTGAATGACGGTGTGCCAGGGGACTCTACGGCTGATGGCTGCGTTAATGTCGCCAGCAGTCCACAATTGGGCCAGCAACCGGCAACTCCACAAATGACTGGTGCAGCATGAGGCTTTGGTGTGGATGGTTTTGAGTTGACCGGCCAGGTTCTCCAGAAAGCCTCTAACGCCGTTTTGCTGGTCTCATTGCAAGTCCACTCGCTCTTGCATCAAGCCCAAAACGCTGTACAAGCCAGGTGTTCGTTGCTGGGCTTTCTGATTCACTGTAGTTGGGTTGGTCTGTGTCTAACACTGGTGGAGATGCCCCATGGCACCTGAAGCCCCGGCTCCCGCCCAGAAGACCTCAGCCCTCGCTATCTGGTCGCTTGTCCTCAACGGGCTTGGCCTGTTTAGCTATGGGATTTTGAGCATCCCAGGAATCATTTGCAGCATCGTGGCGCTCACAAGGATAAGGCGAAGTGGCGGGCAGTTACGGGGCCGGGGTTTGGCGATTGCAGATATTGTAATTTCCGGGCTGGGGTTGCTCCTCCTGATATGGCTTGGGCTGGAGGACCTTTCACACCTCTGTTAACTGTGCACTTGGTTCTGGCCGCCTCTCATGGCCGTTCTCCCAGGAGTTTCAGGATCGCGTCCTGGCGCCTCTTCGACATCCCAGACCATCGGCGTCGGATGATTTCGATTACGTGCTCAACGTCACGTGACGTTTTCACGCAACGGGGGCCACAACAGGGGCCACTTGTTGGTCTAAAGCTGTCTTGGGCTGTTCTGTTGATTCCTGTGCTATCTCGTTTGCACGGGGAATGTTGTGCGATTCTGTCTCGACTTGTAGGTTTACCGCAATAGCCCTTTCAAGCAGGGGGCCACTGGTTCGATTCCAGTAACGCCCACCATGAAGTAAACCGCGCAACGCTGCCAACACACGCACAACAAACTTCGCCCTCCGAAAACCGCTGGACCCTCAGAGCTGACGGCGTTTCGCGTTCTGTTCCTCGGAAGATCCCGAGGTATGCGCATGGGCTATTTTGCGCCCGGGACGCGCTCGGGCGGCGTGGTCTCGATGACTTCGAAGTCGCTGCCTTTGAGCGTCTTGAGGGCTTCGAGGCCGGTGATGCGCTTGTCGGGCGCCACGGAGATGAGCCAGTCCGTGCCGTTATCGGCGACGAACATGCCGTATTTCTTGAGTGCCTTGGCGATGGCCTGGGCGTGTTTGGACATCTTCGAGATGTCCACGTCCGCCTTCAAACGCAGGCGCTGTCCCATCGCCGGCAGATCGGGGCTGGGGTTGCGGGACGCGAAGTGAGTCGCCGGCCAAACATACGCTCGGCGCGTGTGCCGGACCGTGACGCGCAGGGCGTGTTCCACCATGCCGCGTTCGCATTCGTCGTAGCGGGCCACGGAAGGGAAGATGGGCAGGCCGGCGGCGTCGGACGAAGTCCAGCCGTTGGGGCGCGTCCTGCTCGAAGCGAGGTTGAAGGTCGCTTCGCCGGAGGCTTCCCAGCCGCTGTCTGTCTTGCGGCCTGTGTAGAATTCGTATAGCATTAGATTCCATGGATCCACGACGATGACGTGGCGGTCGCCTTCGCCGTTGCGCTGGAGGCTGTCGAGCGTGCCGCCGCAGAGCGGCCAGCCTTCGATGGGCGCGTTGTCCGGCATGGGGTAAGGGCCTTTGTCGGATTCACCCGAATACGACGTGAGTTTTACGTCCACCTTGGGCTGATTCGGCGGCACCAGGACGAAGCCCATGTCCCGGTCGCAGTGCACGTGCCTGTCCGCGCCGATGCTCCCGATGATGTTCGCCGAATTGGGGTGGACTGCGTGTTTGGAGATG
>JBEKKG010000502.1:0-5871 GCA_050010835.1 Planctomycetota bacterium | reverse complement strand
ATACATCTTGCACTGCAAGAGAATCTGCGCGTCGGTCAGGTCCGTCTCTTCTTTTGGGCCGGTCTTGAAGGTGAGTCCGCGCGCATCGAGCCACGAGCGAATCTTCTGGGCTTCGGGATCGGAGACTTCGCCGGGCGCAAGCAGGCGGCCGTGATCGTCGCGGCCGTCCCACAGTTCGCTCTGCGGCCCGGCTTTGCGCTCCACGCACGCCACCAGGTTGCGCACGCGGCGGCCCTGCGCGTCGTCAATTGCAAGGGTCATTTGGCCGTCGCAGGGCATGGCGCAGGCAAGCTCCAGCGGCGGCGGTTCGGCGACTTTTTGCGGACGCGGCGGCACCGGCTGGTTCTGCAAGTCCGCGAACGCCATCACGCCTGCCAGGCTGGCCTTTTTGCGCGAACCTTGGCTCCCATAGGCGATGTCGTCGTTTTCCCGCGTCAGCGGCTGAGGGATGCGTATTCGCAGCGCGCGCGTTGTGACCGGTTCTTTGAACGGCACGTAGGCATCCGTGTATGCCGGACGCCACCAGACTGGCCAATCCAGCGCGCCCGCCTTGGTCCATGCGGCCTCGGCCGCCGCAGCCGGACTCCCGGCTTCCTCCGGCTTCAGCGCGTCAATCTCCAAGTGTTTGGCGAAGGCATTGTAAAAGCCCACGCCCACGAAAGCCTTCGGCTCTGGCCACGCCAGCACGACCCACTCAGGATGTTCCGGCGAGATGTCCTGTTGCGGCGCGGCCTGCCAAGTCCCGCCCGTAATCAGGTTCTGCACGCGCCCTGCTTCGACAGCGTTGGCCGGCCCCGCCGGTTGGCTTGACGCAAAGGCGTCGGCCTCCGGAGTCAGGTTGTGCAAGCGCGCCTGCAGGATCAGCAGGCCCAGGATATTAGACCGCGATTGCCCGCCGTTCAGCAGCGGGTCGGTGAGCGTCAGGCGCAACGCCGGCGTCTGCACGTTTGGCGGGAACGGAACGACCCGCAAACCGGCTTGGCCTTCCGAAATGGGCACGGTGAGCCATTGCGCGTCATCATTGACGTCGCCCGGTGCTGCCGCGCCAGGCTTCAGATAGCTGACCTCCCCTTCCCCGCCGATCACTGTGCCGACGGGCAGCGGCTTCTTGAACGCGATGCGGTAGTAGCGCCGGTGCCCGCTTGTCTGCGCTGTCGGCCAACCTCCGTGCGGGTGCAGCGGCACGCGGATGTGCAGCGTCCGCGCCAGGCCGTCCTGGCGCGACTGGGCGAACTGCGTGCCCTCGCGCTGATTGGGATTCGGAGGAAACTCGCGCGTGTTCTCGAAATCCCAGACCTCCTCACTCAGCACCGAGCGGAAGGTGTCTTGAGCCAGGGCCGAGACCACTAGCAGCGCCAACAGCGCCAGCAACGCCCGCCTGGGTCCGCGCAAAGCAACGGGGGCGCCCAACGTAGTTTCCATCGCCGTTTGTGAGCCACTGCCGAGGGGAGAAACAGGAATCACAGTCTCACTCCGTTTTGAAGCCGACAATTTGTACGTAGCGATCCGATGCCGCCGCGGCGAGCGCAACGGACCAGCACAAAAGCCCAAGTCCGGGCAAGAGCGATCTTGAGCGCATTCGTCATTCCTCCGCTTTGTATCGCTGCAACGTTCTACGCCGCAAGGCAAGTGATGCAAGCGCTGGCTCGCGTGCCATTTCCGAGCCGCGACCGTGAGGGAGCGGTCAGACCGCTTGCCGTACGACAGGCTCACGGCTCGGACCACGAGAATTATTGAGTTTCGCGTAAGTAATGTGAGCGCATTTTCCTGTGGGTGCATGTCAGTAAATGCGTGGTCCAGAGCGTACCGCGGGCGTCCCGCCCGCCTTCGTCCTCGCGCCCTGCCGGCCTGCCACGGGCGGGCGGGACGCCCGCGGTACATTTGCTGACATGCACCCTTTTCCTGTTGCCCTGTTGGCCTGATCTTGCCTTTCGCCCGGGCCTTTGTATACCAGCGCGGGAAGGGGCGTCTGGGCGATGAGGATAATGGCGGCACCGGTCTCTAACAGCCGCGGCCGGTGATGATCGGGTAATCGGACAATGAGAGAACAGGCACTCAAGTACCTGCGGGCAGCATTGCGCGAGCCAGGAGCCCAGTTTCGCCTTGGGCAGTGGGAGAGCATCGAATCCCTGCTTAACCGCCGCCGCCTGTTCGTTGTCGAGCGCACAGGCTGGGGCAAGAGCATGGTCTACTTCCTTGCCACGCGGTTGTTGCGGGATTCTGGCGCAGGCGTCAGTCTGCTCATTTCACCTCTGCTCGCATTGATGCGCAACCAACTTCAAGCTGCTGCGCGTATTGGGGTCAGGGCGGAAAGCATCAACAGCACGAATACGGATGAATGGAAACGTGTCGAGCAGGAATTGCGCAACGACGCGATTGATATTCTCCTGGTGTCGCCAGAGCGTCTGGCAAACGATGAGTTCCGCAAGAACGTTCTGGCGCATATCGCGGACCGCGTCGGGCTGTTCGTCGTTGACGAAGCCCACTGCATCTCCGATTGGGGGCACGATTTCAGGCCAGACTACCGCCGTATTGTGCGCGTGCTTCAAGCCTTGCCGCCGAGTGTTCCTGTGCTGGCCACTACTGCTACCGCGAACAATCGTGTGGTGGCCGACGTACTATCTCAACTCGGGCAGGACATTAAACTTGTACGCGGGCCATTGGTGCGTGAGAGCCTCAGGCTGCAGAATATCACGATGCGCAGCCCGGCAGCCCGGATGGCGTGGCTCGCCCGGACGATCACGCAACTTCCGGGGAGCGGCGTTGTCTATACACTCACGCAACGCGACGCCGAACGGGTCGCCGAATGGCTGCGCCTCAATGGGATGGCTGCCAAGGCCTATCACGCCGATCTGACTCAAGACGAAGGTGGCGCGCCCGTGCGCGAACGGCTTGAAGAAGAGCTTCTGGACAATCAACTGAAGGTTCTGGTGGCGACTGTAGCATTGGGCATGGGGTTCGATAAGCCCGATCTGGGTTTCGTTATCCATTTCCAGAGGCCAGCCTCCGTCGTACATTACTACCAACAGGTCGGTCGCGCGGGCCGGGCGGTCGACGAGGCATTCGGCATCCTCCTCCACGGGGAAGAAGACGATCGCATTGCCGAGTTCTTCATAAATAGCGCTTTCCCCCCGCAGAAGCACGTGGATGCCATCCTGGCGGCGCTGGATAACGCCGATGAAGGACTCTCAGTTCGGGAACTGGAATCCCGGCTCAATCTCAAGCACATGGAACTGGAAAAGGCGCTGAAGTACATGTCCGTCGAGTCTCCGGCGCCCATCACCAAGATCGGCCCAAAATGGAACCTGACGGCAGAGGCAGCCACCTACAGGATTGACCAGAAATACGTTGAGTCAATCTCGGCCATTCGCCGCCAGGAGCAGGCCGAAATGGCGTCATACATGGAACACAAGGAATGCCTCATGGAGTTTCTCGAACGGGCGTTGGATGATCCGCACGCTCGACCTTGCGGCAAATGCGCAGGCTGCCAGGGAAAACCCCTTGTGTCTCCGGAGTATGACCGGGACCTGGCAAATCGTGCGGCCATCTTCTTAAAACGAAGTTATCAGCCAATCGATCCCCGCCTGCAATGGCCCAGCGGTGGCGCGTTGCCAACGTACAAATTCTCCGGGCGTATCGGTGACGATTTGAAAGCCGAAGAAGGCAGGGCTCTCTGTCTTTGGCGTGACGCGGGCTGGGGCCAGATGGTCGCTGCCGGAAAGTATGAGACCTGCCATTTTGACGACGAGTTGGTGAGGGCTTGCGTGGAGATGATCCGCCAGTGGAACCCGCAACCGGCCCCGGTTTGGATAACGTGTATACCCTCACTGAACCGGCCAGACCTCGTGCCCGAGTTCGCCAGGAGGTTGAGTAAGGCGCTTAACCTGCCATGTTTTGCAGACAGCCTGAGAAAGGTTCGGGCGAACGCACCGCAGAAGGACATGCAGAACAGCTTCCAGCAGGCACGCAATCTCGATGGGGTGTTCGAGGTAGACCCGAAGTTGAAGCCCTGCGGTCCCTGTTTCCTGGTGGATGACATGGTCGATTCGAGGTGGACATTTGCCGTGGCGGCGGCGCTTCTACGTCGCGCGGGCTGTTCGGCGGTCTTCCCACTCGCCTTGGCGCTGAACTCGCCGCGCATGGACTGAGGTGGCGCATGAACCCGATGAGCGATGACGCGAAAGCAATCCTGCTGCTTTGCGGGCGATTGGGGAGGGACTGCGATGCCCAACCCCTGGAACAGACAGAGTATAACCGGGTGGTCCGATGGCTCCTGGACAACGACATGCGTCCGGCAGATCTCCTTCACCTCGACAGGGTTCCTACGGCTGCAACCGGTTCCGGCATTCCGCAACAGCGGCTCACTTTCCTGCTAAGACGGGGTGTGCAGCTCGGCTTCGCTATCGAGGCATGGAACCGTAGCGGGGTCTGGGTGATTTGTAGAAGCGACCCCGACTACCCCACACGCTACAAGACCCACTTGAAGGAAAAGGCACCGCCTGTCTTGTTCGGGGTCGGTGAGCGGTCGCTCCTCCAAGGCGGCGGACTGGCCATTGTCGGCTCTCGCAACGCGAATGCGGAAGCTGAGGACTTTACGCGGGAAGTGGCTGAGTGGTGTGCCAGGGGCGGTGTATCCGTGATCTCCGGCGGGGCGCGGGGCATTGACCAGGCCGCCATGAACGCGGCACTGGCTGCTGGCGGGCGCGTGATTGGCGTCCTGGCGGAAAAACTCCTAAAGAACAGCGTTGCTCGTGAGGCCCGAACGGCCATAGCGGATGACCGCCTCCTGCTCATCTCGCCGTATCATCCCGAAGCCAGCTTCACCGTGGGAACAGCGATGGCCCGCAATAGGCTCATTTATGCCCTGGCGGATTACGGTCTGGTTGTGAGTGCGGATTACAGGAAGGGCGGTACTTGGGCTGGCGCAGAAGAGGAATTGAAGCGCCAGCCCAGCCGGCCTGTCTTTGTTCGGCTGACCGGTTCCGTTCCTGCCGGCAACCTAAAACTTCTGGATCTTGGCGCAGTTGAGTTCCCCAGCTTTGCCGGCGAGGACGCCCCGCGGGCCGTTCTCAGCCAGGCTCTCGACCAACCCTTGAGGCGGCCTGCCGAAAGAGCAGAATTCCCGCTCTTCGAGTCCGCTGCGCCTCGCAGAGACGAACCCGCACGGCTACGCGAAGCTCCGTTGGTCGAAGAAAATCCTCCGCAGAAATCGTCGCCAGCCTTGCGACCGGCGGAGCCTGCCTCGATCTATGAATCCGTACTCCCTGTCATTGTCGCCACGTTGGAGGAACCCGCGGCGCCCGAGGAGTTGGCGAAACGGCTGCACGTTTCCAAGAGTCAGCTCCAGGCGTGGCTGAAGCAGGCTGTGAGCGAGAAGACGATCAGGAAGCTCGCACGACCGGTGCGCTATGCCAGGCGGGAGGTCTGAATCGAAGGAATCGAAAGGACACTGGCATCTTCTCACGGTCTGTTCGCCTTCCGAATGTACAGCACGTACGGCTTCTCATGTTCGATCGTCAAGCGGCACTTCTGGAGCTGCGTGTGGGCAAGGGCCGCGTTGCCATCTATGGAGGCGCGATACCACTGGTTCTCGTCCCGCGCCCAGACTTCGTACTGGCCCTCGGGCAGCGCCAGTACCAGGTCGGCCGTGACGAGCTTCTTCTCCCAGAGTTTCGGGGACGTCCACGGAGTTTCGGGGACGTCCACGAAACTTCTTTGCCCCTTACTTTCGGCAGGCGTCTTTCCTGTCATCTACAGTAAGAACGAAGACGATGCGCTCCTTCTCCTCTACGTGATAGGGAATTGCGGGGACGTGCACGAATTGATTTGGGCGCGGCAGGCAGGGTGGCGCGAGCGCGCCACAAGACGCCC
>JBEKKG010000501.1:0-5871 GCA_050010835.1 Planctomycetota bacterium | reverse complement strand
CGCTGAATGCGCCATACCCCTCCTGCCAGGAGAAGCGCTGCCCAAGCCAACGGGATGAGCTGCCCTTGAGCTTCTGAACCGCGGTCGCGAGACAGGATGTGGCCGGCAGAACGAACAACAGATGGACGTGGTTGGCGGTCCCGCCGGCATCGCAACGGGGCAGGGGCCAGGCGCCGTCACTGGCCCGGCAGCAAAGCCCCGCGGCCAGGGAGGCAGCGCCCAACCAGAGGGAGAATGCCTTCAAGCCGGCGGCACCGGCCAGTCTGTGTTCTTTGGTTCCCACGCCCCCACTTCCTTCTCGTCACGCGGCTGAAAAAGTACCGGGCTAGAGGCGGCCTTCGAACACCGTCTCGGCCCAGCGCAATATGGCGCTCAAGTCACCGCGCATGGTACGTTTGGCTTCAGCCCTCAATAGCGACAGCGCTCCCGGGGCTTCTTTTCTGGCCAGGCTCCTGCGTTCGGTCACCAACCTCCGTGTTTCTCTGGCTTGGGCCCCGAGGTTTCTCGCGGCCTCGGCCATTTCCTGAATGCTCCTTTGCCGCTCCGCCACTTTGGCAGGATCCATTTCTTCAGCCAGGGCGGCATACTGCGTTTGCAGCGTGTTGTTGGACTCCTCGGCGCGTCTTTCCAGGCTGGCGGCAAGCCGTTCTGTTTCGTCGGCAATCTGGAACAAGGCTTCTCCGCGCAGGGCCTTCACCCAAGCCAGATTCGGAGTCAACTCGACCCGTCCTTCGGTCTTGACCAGCCGCTCCCAGATCTGGATGGCCTTGTCATAGCCGGCCACGGACCCTTGCGGGCTGCCCAGGTGCTTCAGTGCCACCGCGTGGTTGAGGCAGGCCATGGCCAGATCGTTGGCCAGCTCCGCCCGGCCCTCCTTGTTGACCATGCCGTCCAGCATTTTGATGGTCTTGTCGAAATACTCCGCGGCCTTGGGCAGATCCTCCAGGCACACATGCAGAAAAGCCCTTTCGGAAAGGAGAATGGCATACAAGTATTCGAGTTCCTTGCGGCCCGCCCCCAACTCAACTTCAAAGGCCCTCTGCGCCTTGACGTACCCGACCATGTCCATTTGGGCCTGCTGTTTGCGCGAAACCCGCGGATACATTGGCCAGCGCCCGGACATTCTGAGCGACTTGCCCAGCAGAAAGGTATGCCCGCGCGATACGGGCCCCAGTGCTTTATTCATCCATTCATCAGGGTTCGTCCACTGTGCCCCACCGCCTGGCTGCCAGCGCGCATGAGCAATGGACAACAAGGTGCCACGATGCACTGGCGCGGGCGTGCGGCGGGGATAAGGCCGCTTGGCCACTTGCATGTAGACCTGGCGCAAGGCATCCGCAGCCGAACCCATATTGCTCCAGCCTCGGGAGGGATTGAGCGCAAAGCATCTGTTGATGATGGCGGCGATATCCGCGGACACAGCGGGAAAAGGAGGTTGCACGGCATTCGCCTGCTGGAGCTTCGCCAGAATCTCCGCATTGCTCATTCTTGCCGCCGGCGGGGGCGCATTGGTCTCAAGAGACCATCCGGCTGCAAACATCTCCATCACGGTGGCGCCAAAATTCCAAACGTCGGACGTGTAGGCCGCGGGTTTGTCAGCTTTCGTGTCCAGCGCTTGATAGGTGATGATACTCCCTGGCACTCTGGAGCTTCCGTGCTGGCCCACCGGCGTTCCCACGGCTGCGGCCCGTGCCAGGCCGATGTCCGTGACCTTGACCGTATTGCTGCCCAGCACGAAAACATTGCCGGGTTTCACGTCCTCGTGGATCACCTTCATTTCATGGATGGCGTCCAACCCCCAGGCGAACTGGATGGCCAGGTCCAGGATGCGTTCCAGGGTGCGGGCCGGATCGCTGGCAGCCAGTCTCTTCTCCACGATCAGGTCCTTCAGGGTGGGGCCGTGCACAGCGTCAATGAAGACGGCCACCTCGCTGCCCGTCAACAACCTCACAAAGCGGCACGCCACCAGATTCGGATGTTCCGGCAGGTACAGCCAGGCCTCAACTCCGGAGAGGAAGCGGGTCTGCGCTTCCTCATTTGCGAAGCTGATCCTCTTGACGGCATAGCGGCGGCCAGTGGAATTATCCAGGACGATGTAAACGATCCCCAAGGCTCCTTGGCCGGCCCGTTCCAGCACCTCGAAATCATCGAGAATGGTCTGGCCTTCCTGCCAGGCATTCTTGTCACTCGAATCGGAAGAAGACATGGATCAACTCTAGCTCACTGCCCACCGAACCCCAAGGCCGAAAACAGTACGCCCGGCCGGAGCCTTGTCAGCGCGGGCCCCTCCGGCCCTCGCGCGGTCCGTTTGCATTAGGATCGGTGATTTCCCCCACCGCGCACGCTTATACCCGTTGCCCGGAAATCCCGCAACCGGGAAAAAATCGGAAATAAAAAAAACGCGCTGAGGGTGCAAGCAAGAACGGCTTGATTACACACTGTTTTGAGCTAAGCCGGACGGCAGAGCGACAGCCAGGTCAACGACATCGCTAAAACGGGAGCTTAACCCTATGCCGGCACAAGACGCGAAGACGGCTGGAACGGCCCAGGCCGGTCTGCTGGACGCGGAGACGGACGTCAGCCAGTTGGCGGAACTGCTGCGTTACCACAACCAGAAGTACTGGGTTGAACACAAGCCTGAGATCTCCGACCTGGAATATGACCGGCTGGTTGAGCGCTTGCGGGAACTCGACCCCAGCAACCCGGTGCTCACCGAGTTGGTGGAGGACAGCGGCGATTTCAAGAAGGTCCGGCACGCCGTGCCGATGCTGAGCATCGAGAAAAAGTTCACCGTCGAGGACGTGGCCAAGTGGGCGGCCGGCGCCGGCGCCTTCGGCCCCGCGGCGGAAGACGGGCTGACGGCCAGCTTCAAAGTGGACGGCTCGTCCTGCAGCCTGGTCTATGAAAACGGCGTGCTGGCCCTGGCCGCCTCGCGCGGCAACGGCGCGACAGGCGACGACATCACGCGCAATGCCAGAACCATCCGCGACATCCCGCAGGCGGTCCCGGAGTTCCAGGGCGCGCGCGTCGAAGTGCGCGGCGAAATCTACCTGTCCACCACCGCCTTCAAGGAAGCCGTGGCACGGTTCGAGAAAGAGCTTGCGGCCGGCAAGGCCAAAGAAGAAGACCGGCCCGTCAATCCCCGCAACTACTGCGCGGGCAGCATCAAACAAAAGGACGCCAACATTACACGCGAACGCCAGCTCTCCTTCATGGCCCACGGCTGCGTCGGCAAACTCCCCGGCGCCGACCGCCAGAGCGACGCGGGGAACCTCCAGCGCCTGGCCGCGCTGGGGTTCAAGACCGCGTTCTTCAAGCTCGTCCGCAGCGCCGAGGAAGTCAGCCCCGCCATTGCCGCCATAGAAGCACAGCGGAAGAGCCTGCCTTATGAGATTGACGGCGTGGTCTTCACCATCAACAACCTCGCTCTGCACCCCGAACTCGGCTCCACCAGCCATCACCCCCGCTACAGGCTGGCGTTCAAGTTCGCCCGCGACCGGGGCGAAACCACGGTCAGGGAAATCAAGTGGGAAACCAGCCGCAACGGGCGCGTCTGCCCGACGATGGTGGTGGACCCGATTTACCTCGGTGGGGCCACCGTGACCAACTGCACGGTCCACAACGCCAAGACAGTCAAAGCCACGGGGTTGCAACCTGGCGACCGCGTGCTCTTGGAACGCGAAGTCATTCCGTATTTCGTTCAGAAAGTGCATCCCCCGGCCGCGCCTGCGGATGCCTCCTTGCCCAGGCACTGCCCGTCGTGCGGTGCGGAACTGGGTTGGGATGAGACTGAAACCCATCTGCTCTGCGCCAATCTCGGCGGCTGCAAAGCGCGTCTCCTGGATTACCTCGAGCACTACTGCTCGCGCGGCGTGACCAACATGCTGGGCATCGGCCCGGAAGTCATCAAGAAACTCGTGGACGCGGGACTGCTCAGCACTCCGGCCGGTTTGTATACTCTCACCGCGCAGCAGATCGTTGAGAAGATCGAGCGCGAAGGCGAGACCTCGGCCCGCAACAAGGTCGCCGCGATCCAAGCGCGCCGCGAACAACCCCTCGAAGTCTTCCTGGTCAGTTTGGGCATTCGCGGGCTGGGGCCGTCCGTGGCCGCGCGTTTGGCTTCCGCCTTCGGCACACTGGATGCTCTGTTGGCCGCGACGCCGGAGAAGTTGCAGGAAGTCGAAGGCATCGCGGAGACCCTGGCGGCCGGCATCCACAACGGCCTGCGCGAGCGCCAGGGCCTGATCGCGGCGCTGCTCAAGCACGTGTCGCTGAAGGAAGCGGAGAGAACAGGCGGGCCGCTGAGCGGCAAGAGTTTCTGTCTTACGGGGCACGTCGAGTTCGACTATCAGGGCAAACATTATGACGCCCGGCCCGACATAGAAGAGCTCATCAAGTCCCGCGGCGGGACGATCAAGTCCGTGTCGAAGGGCCTGAGCTACCTCGTGGCCGGCGAAGGCGGAGGCTCGAAAGCGGAGAAGGCGAAGAAGGCGGGGGTGCCGATTGTCACGGCGGGGGAGTTGGTTAGAATGCTGGGCTGAAACACCTGGGGGACCGAAAACATGGGGCGTGAGATCGCATCAACTTACCCGGACTCGAACATCTTCTCAGTCCTCTTACTATCGTGGCGGCGATGTGACGATGCTCAATCAGCAATTGGACACATGGCTCTGGTGGGATGAAGAGCGCCAGTGGTTCAAGCTTTACGGATCGAAGTTCACCGAACAGGAATTGGCCGCCGGAGTGTACCCTAACCAGGCGAAGGCAGTCGCTGAAGTGCGGCGTTTGCCGTATCTGGCGCTTAGTGCAGAGGTGAGGGCGTGTGTGCAAACATATCTTGATGAGGACTTGGTTCCCGCCAACAAGCCTGGCGATGCTTTTCACCTGGCCTTGGCCACATTGTATATGGTAAACTATTTATTGACGTGGAACCATGCGCATCTGGCAAATGACCAGACGCGGGAGAAACTGGAAAGGGTAAACAGGGCCAAAGGCTGGTGGACGCCGCTGATAGTTTCACCAAAAACGATCCCCAAAGTTGCTTTGGGCCAGTCAGTACGGAGGAGACATGAAGACTAAAAATCCGGAAATCCTGTGGGACGGCCCGGAAGTGGAACGGCTTCGGAAAGTGCGGCGCGCCATTGAGCGGCGGTGCAAGACATTCGACGGTCTTTGCGCCTACTTGGAGCGCCTGGACAAGCAAGGCCACCACACCATGGTTCATTTGCCGAAGCGCAAACAGACCAAGATTGATTCCCCAGTAGAAAGCCCTCCCCCTGCCCCCTCCCGCAAGGGGAGGGGGGAAACAAAAGGGGACTAGAAGCAAGCCCTCCTCTGTGTCCTCTGTGTTCTCTGTGGCTGATCGTTCGTTGTACTTCTACCCGCCGTTCGCCCGCCGCGACTCCACCGGCGCCAGCCCGTAAAGCTTCCGGTAACTGCGCGAAAAAGCGGCCAGGGACGGATAACCGACGCTCGCCGCGACTTCCTTGACGCGCAGGTTCCGGTCTTGCAGCAGCGCGCTCGCACGCGTCATGCGCATGCTCCGCAAACACGCCATAGGAGACTGGAGGCCCACTTCACGGAAGACTTCCAGCAGCCGGTTGGGGCTTAGCCCCACGGCCCGCGCCACGTTTGTCAATGTGATCCTGTCGTGCAGGTTCTCATTGTAGTACTGGAAGGCGCGGAAAACGACCGGGTGTCTGCGTTCGGGGGCTTCAGTGGCCTGCTGCTCGGCCGCCTGCTCTTGGTCGCGGGCCTCGAGCGCGGCGCTCAGGAGATGCTGCTCCCGGGTCTGGGCCGCGTGGATCTGGTTCACCAGCTGGTTGCCGGCGGTGGCCACGTGATCGATCTCATTGATCCTGGCCACGAGGT
>JBEKKG010000500.1:0-6955 GCA_050010835.1 Planctomycetota bacterium | reverse complement strand
CAAGGACGTGTACGTCGAGAAACCGTCTTCGCACGAGATCTGGGAAGGGCGCAAGACGGTCGAAGCCGCGCGCAAATACAACCGCATCGTCCAGGCCGGGACGCAAAGCCGCTCCAGCACGGGGCTGAAGGAGGCCTTCGCCTGGCTGCAGAAGGGCGAGCTCGGCAAGATCCTGTACGCCCGCGGCTTCTGCTACAAGCCGCGCGGCAGCATCGGCAAAGTTACCTCCCCGACGCCCATCCCGCCGGAAGTGGACTACGACCAGTGGTGCGGGCCGGCGCCTAATGGGCCGCTCATGCGCAAGAAGCTGCACTACGACTGGCACTGGGTCTGGCCCACGGGCAACGGCGACATCGGCAACCAGGGCATCCACGAGATGGACATGTGCCGCTGGGTCCTCGGTCAGAAGGGCTTGGCCCCGCGCGTCTTCAGCTTCGGCGGGCGCTTTGTGCATGACGACGACGCCACGACGCCCAACACGCTGATCTCCTTTTACGATTACAAGCCCGCGCCGCTCATCTTCGAAGTGCGCGGGCTGCCGACCAAGTCGCCGCCCCCACCGGGCGCCAAGAACCCGAAGAATCCGAAGGAAAACCTGCCTATGCCGCCGATGGACCGCTACAAGGGCATTGGGATCGGCCTCGTGGTCATCTGCGAAGGCGGATATTTTGCCGGCGGCGCCGGCGGCGGCTGGGCTTACGACAAGGACGGCAAGAAAATCAAACAGTTCTCCGGCGACGCGGACCACATGGCCAACTTCCTGAAGGCCGTGCGCAGCCGCAAGGTTGAAGACCTCAACGCCGACATCGAGCTCTGCCACCTTTCCAGCGCCTTGTGCCACATGGGCAATATCTCCTACCGCCTGGGCAAGACCGCCAAGCCCGAGGAAATCGCCGAGATCACCAAGGCCGACAACGAGGCCCAGGACAGCTTGGAGCGCCTGAAGACGCATCTGGCCGCCAACGAAGCCGAGCTGGCCAAGACCCCGGCGGTCCTCGGCCCCTGGCTGACGTTCGATAGCGAAAAGGAGCAGTTCACAGGCACCCTGGCCGACGAAGCCAACAAGCTCGTTACGCGCGAATACCAGCAAATGTACCGCGGGCGTCCCGCCCGCCCGTGGCAGGCCGGCAGGGCGCGAGGACGAAGGCGGGCGGGACGCCCGCGGTACGCTCTGGGCCACGCATTTACTGACATGCACCCAAAGTCTGACAATTTTCGATTTTCGATTTGCGATTTGCGATTTAACATCGCGGAGCGGTAGCTGGTGGCCGGCCTGAAGGTGGAAGGACGCGATGGGGCAAGTAGTCGAGACGAAGGACGACATCCTGAGAGTAATTCAGGAACTCAGCGACCAGCTACGGGCCCTGGGCGTGAAGCGGCTGGGTCTGTTCGGGTCGTTCGTGCGCGGCGAGCAGACTCCCGCCAGTGACGTGGACATGATCGTGGAGTTCGAAGCGGGGCAGAAGAATTTTGACCGTTTCATGGGCGTTGCCTTCTTGCTGGAGGACACTCTTCTGCGCCGCGTGGACCTCTTAACACTCGAATCACTTGACCCTTACATTGGGCCCTACATCCTAAAGGAGGTCGAGTATGTCCCGTTCGCCGGACGTGTACTTGCGGCACATTCTGGATGAGACGGACTTCCTTGCACACAGATAATTGAGATTCTCGAACGCGAAAGCCAGTCTGCCAAAGGCCGGGTGGCAGGGCCTGGTTGATCGCAAAAGAGCCAAGCCAAGCAGATGAACGCCCCGCTTGTGGAAAATGAAAAGCCAGTCCTCTGGCTTTTTGGCAGCGTCCTGGTACGCTGAAAAAGGGGGGACGGTCCGGAGTGTCAGAGCATGACGAGTTGTCTGAAAAGCATCGTGCTGAATTCTGAGCAACGCACTGCAACGCTGCAGCGCGTCTTTGCGCCCGTGCAGGCAGACCTGCTGCGCTCAGAGGAAATCCTGGAGCGCTTTCTGGTCAGCCAGTATGCGTGCGTCAACACGCTGGTGCGGCACACCGAACGCTTCAAAGGCAAGCGCCTGC
Source organism: Planctomycetota bacterium (assembly GCA_050010835.1). GTDB lineage: Bacteria > Planctomycetota > SZUA-567 > H5-PLA8 > H5-PLA8 > JAPLOD01. The sequence goes on along the minus strand of JBEKKG010000500.1, from coordinate 4,924 downwards.
GGCCCGCCATCCTGCACCTGTGCGCGCGCGCCTTCGGCGGCGAAGCGCCGCTGGCTTATGAGGTGGCGGCCCTGATTGAGATAATCCACCTGGCCACGCTCTGCCATGACGACATCCTCGACGGCGCCGATACCCGGCGCAACGTGCCCACGGTCAGCGCCGCCTTTGGCAACAAGGCCGCGGTGCTCACCGGCGATATTCTCCTTTCGCGCGCACTGGAGGTGCTCAGCCGGCTGGAGGACACCCGGCCCATCCGGATCCTGGCGCGCGCCAGCCGCCAGATCTGCGAGGGCGAACTGCTGCAGATTGACAGCCGCTTCAAGCTGGACCTGGACGAGGACGCCTACTTCGAGCTGATCGAGAAAAAGACCGCGGTGCTTTTCGCCGCCGCCGCCGAGCTCGGCGCGCTGCTCGCCGGGGCCAACGAGGCCGAGAGCCGCCGCATGCACGCCTACGGCCGGCGCCTGGGCATCTCCTTCCAGATGGTGGACGACTGCCTGGACCTGGTGGGGATGGAGCAGAGCGCGGGCAAGTCGCTGGGCGGCGACCTGCGGAACGGCGAACTGACCCTGCCGCTGATTCATCTCCTCTCCAACACCACGGGGGCGCGCAAACAGGAACTGCTCAATCTGTTCAGAAATTTCGGCAGCGGGCCGCCGCGCGAGGCGCTCCGCCCCGCCCTGGAGCGCTGCGGCTCGGTCGCCTACGCCCTGCAGCTCGCACGCTCGGAGATCCAGTGCGCCCGCGATGAGGTCGGCTTCCTGCCCGATTCCGCCGCCAAGGGCGCGCTGCTGGAAATGCCGGACTACATCCTGGGACGCGCTTCTTAGCAGTACAACGACTTTTTGCCACAGAGGACACAGAGAGCACAGAGAACATGGATAGAAAAGTAAAACCCTCTCTGTGTCCTCTGTGTCCTCGGTGGCTAATCGTTGGTCCGTGGCTTGGTAGCCCCCGATGCCGCGCCTGAAGATGAGTCCCAAACGGTTCAAGAGCATCGCCCGCCAGGCCATCACGGCTCTGCCCGGCGAATTCCAGCCGTACCTGCGCGATCTCATGGTGGTGGTGGAATCCTATGCGTCCGACGAACTGCTCGACGACCTCGAGGTCCCGGACGACGAGGACCTTTTTGGCCTTTATGAAGGGCCGTCACTGGCCGAGCGCAGTTCTGGCGCCGCAGTTGAAATGCCGCCGCGCATCATCCTCTTCTACGAGGCCTTCCTGGACGAATGCGAGACCGAAGAAGAGCTGGTCCACGAGATACAAACCACCGTGCTCCATGAGATCGGCCACCACTTCGGGATGGACGAGGAGCGCCTTGCGGAACTGGGCTACGAGTGAGTTCTCGGCTGAAGATTGTACCGCGGGCGTCCCGCCCGCCTCCGTAGAGCAATCCGCGAATCGCGCGGGAAAGGCGGGCGAGACGCCCGCGGTACGCACCCCGGTAACCGTTCAGTCCGAGCCGCGACCGTAAGGGAGCGGTCCCATCGTTCCCATTTTCCCATTCTTCCCATTTTTCCCATTCCTCCCATAGCACGCCACGGCGCCCCCCTGACCGCTTGCTTACGCGCGCGGCCCCGAGATTTTGCGAGTGGCACTCGCCCTCAGCTTGCGGTTCCCGTATAATAGCCAGGAGCAGTTGGCACGGGCGCACAGAGGGCTGGGAGCCTGAAACGTGGGACGCACGTTCCAAGGGTGCAGGGAGGTCTGAGCATGGCACGAGCCGTTGTTGATCCGGAAGAATTGCGGCGCTTCGCGTTCGAGCTCAAGCGCTTCAACAATGATGTCCAGGGCCAGGTCGTCTCCATCCAGCGCCGTTTTGTCAAGCTGGGGGAGACCTGGCAGGACCAGGAGCACCAGAAATTCGCCGAGCAGTTCGAGAAGTTGATTGGGACTCTCGCCAAGTTCGTGGAGGCTTCGGACAAACACATTCCCTTCCTGCTCCGCAAGGCGCAGAAAGCTCAGGACTACCTCGATTAAAGGACTACGGCCATGTGGCATGGCAGTGTAAAGATCGAATCCCCGGACGTCATCAAGGAGTTCAGGGTCCACTACATCAAGTTCGATGAGCGCTGCCGTTCGGCGCTCGCCGAAATCAGATCGGAGTCCCAGCAGGTCCAGCAATGGCTGCAGCACGAACAGATCTCCAACCTGAAGGTGGAGTTGAGAAAGTGCGAAGAGCTGCTCCTGCAGGCCCGCTACAAGTATTCGCAGGCCAAGGCCGACTCGCCGGCTTATGGCCGCAACAGCGCCATGGACGAGTTGAAGGCCCTGCGCAAGGCCGAATTGCGCAAGGAAGAGGCCGAGAGAAAACTGCAAAACGCCAAGAAATGGGTCTCCCTGGTGGAGCGGGAGGCCAACAAACTCTTTGCGCCGATCAACAATCTCGCCAACGCGCTCGATGTCACCACCCCGAAGGCGCTGGCCAAGCTGGACCAACTGACTCGGGACCTTGAGGACTACTTCCGCGCGGCCCCGCCGGACGTGGGCACGCCGCGCACCCCTGGAGGGCCAGCCAATGGGAGTTAGTCTCGCCGACAGTGAAACGACCCTGACACGCGCCATAGACGATCTGGGGAAGAGATGGGACAACACGTCCAGCGCCTGGCAGGACAAAGCCCGCGAGGATTTCGAGAAGGAATACCTCCTGGAACTGACCGCGTCGGTAAAGAAGGCCCAGCAGGCCATGCGGAGCATTCACAACCTGCTGCGCGAGGTGGTCCGCGAGTGTAGCTGAGCCAGGCGGCGGCACGCGGTTCTTAGCAACCGTTCAGTTTCCGAGCCGCGCGCGTAAGCAAGCGGCAATGTCCGCTCCCTCACGGTCGCGGCTCGGCGGCTGAATGGTTGCGGTTTGGGCGGCTTGGCGGAGTGGTGCATGGAACGAATACGCAAGCGGCTGCACGAGTTGAAAGGCCGCCTCGTGGAGACCTTGGGGGCCCGCGACGCCAACGTCACGGGGAGCGCTGCCCGCCTCCAGGCTGAAGAGGAAGGCTTCAAGACCTCCGGCGAAAAACTGGACAAGCAATTCAAGGAGGAACAGCACACTCTCGAGACCACCACTCTGGCCCAACGGCAACAGACCGAGGAGCGCGGGAAGCGCCGGTCCAACAGGGCCAAGGACACTTGCGTGCGCATCAAGGCGCGTTTCCAGGCGCAGCTCAAGGCCAAGACGGCGGCCTGGCAGGAGAAACAGCAGAAGAGCAACGAGCAGGCCAGCCAGGCACGCGAACAGCGCGTGGACGCTCTCACCAAGGAACGCGCCAACCAGTTGTTGCGGCTGGCGGCCTTCGAGACTGCCGCGGAGGATTTGCAGAAACGCATCGCGGCCCTGGCGCAGAAACGCGGGTACCGGCTGGAGGAGGTGCGCTTCAAGGAATCCATAGAACAGATCCCGCCCGAGAACGAGACCGTGGCCAAGGAGATTACGCAGCGCCTGGCCGAAGTCGGGGACTCCCTGGATTCCTTGCAGCGCAGTTTCAGCAACCGCACACGCGTCTGGGTTTGGTATCTGGTAGTCTTCCTGGTCTGGCTCATCGCCTGGCCCTTGGTCTGCGGTCTTAAAATGCAGCAAGTGCCGATTCCCAGTCTGGGAACGTCTTTGCGGATTCCCCTGGGGAAGATTGACACGCCCTGGTTTTTCGCGATTGTCCTCTCCTTCCTTTTCATCGGTCTGCCGGCAGTCTATTCGGTGTACGACGCCGTGAGAAAGAGGGTCCATTGGGCGGCGATGAACCTGTCGCGGAGCGTACACACAGTCCGCGATTTGATCGAGCGGCAGAAACAGGTGCTGGAGCTGGTGCTGGCGGATGCCATGAGAGAGTTGGACGCCCAGCGCGCCCAACTCGCCGACGCCGTGGACGCCCAGTTGAAGCGCCTCACCGACGACAACAACAAGACGGTCGCGGAGTACACCGCCAAGCTGCACGCTGTCCGCGACGAACTGACCGCCAGAATCGCGCGCGAGAAGGAGGCCGAGCTGGGCCGCCTCAAGCGCGCGGCCGAAGACAACGCGGCCGGCCTGCGCGCGCACTACGATGAGGCCGCCGCACAACGCCGCGCGCAGCACGCGGCGCGCAAACGCGAGATTGAGACTGAGCGGAACAGCGAACATAAGCGCCTGGCCCTGCAATGGCGCGGGATCCTGGCCGAGTGCGGCGCCTTCGCGAAGGAGGCGCTGGCCCAGGCGCGGAAGGAACAGCCGCCCTGGCGCGAGTTGACCGGGAAGAGCTGCACTTTGCCCGCCGAGTTCCGCACCGAGGTGTACACAGGCGACGTGCACGTGAACCTGAAGGGCCTCGTTCCGGAAAGCGACGCCGAAGGCGAATTCTCAATTGCCCCTGACACCACGCTGGTGCTGCCGCTGCTGCTGACTTTCCCCGCCGAGGGCTCGCTGTGCATCCGCGCCGGCTTGAACAGGCGCGACCAGGCCATGCACGCGCTCTTCGGCGTGGTCCTGCGGCTGCTCTCCGCCTGCCCGGCGGCCAAGGCCAAGCTGACCATCATTGACCCGGTCGGCCTCGGCCAGAATTTCGCCGCGCTGATGCACCTCGCGGACTACGACGAGTCGCTGGTGGGCGGACGAATCTGGTGCGAGACCCCGCACATCGAGGCCCGGCTCTCGGAATTGACGCAGCACCTGGAGAAGGTGATCCAGAAGTACCTGCGCAACGAATTCGAGACAATCGAGGAGTACAACTCCTATGCCGGCGAGGTGGCCGAACCGTTCCGGGTGCTGGTCGTGGCCAATTTCCCGACCGCCTTTAATGAGTCGGCCGCCCGCAGGTTAATGAGCATCGTCAGCACCGGGGCCCGGTGCGGCGTTTACGCCTTGATCTCGCTGGACGCCAAGCTGCCCCTGCCTGCCGGCTGCCAGCTCAAGGACCTCGAGTCCCACTGTGTGAACGTCAACTGGAAAGAAAACCGG